>NZ_JBFNXK010000004.1:0-275023 GCF_046054165.1 Celerinatantimonas marina
GGAGCGGCACACGAGGTTCGAACTCGTGACCTCAACCTTGGCAAGGTTGCGCTCTACCAACTGAGCTAGTGCCGCATAAGGACAAATATTTACACCTGAAATTTGGAGCGGCACACGAGGTTCGAACTCGTGACCTCAACCTTGGCAAGGTTGCGCTCTACCAACTGAGCTAGTGCCGCATTAAAGCATCTGGAAAATCGATGCCTTACAGGGCTGCGAATTATACGGTTAACCTTCCGCTTTGCAACCCCTTTTCATCGAATTTTTAGAAAAAAGCGTCCGTTTGACGATTATCCGTTCAACTTAAAAAAAGTTTGTTGATAATGCCGTAATTCTTCTATGGATTCCCGGATATCATCTAATGCCAGATGAACCCCTTTTTTCTGCACTCCATCTAAAATTTCCGGACGCCAACGACGAGCCAGTTCTTTAATCGTACTCACATCGATATTTCGATAATGGAAAAAAGCTTCCAACTTCGGCAAATGTACACTCATGAAACGACGATCTTGGCCAATCGAATTCCCACACATCGGCGAAACCCCTTCCGGTAGCCATTGCCGCACAAAAGCTAAAGTCTGCTCAGCGGCCTGTGCTTCATCAATCGTACTTGCTTTAACCCGATCAGTGAGCCCCGATGCCCCATGAGTCCGAGTACACCAGTCACCCATCGCCGCTAATGCCGCATCACTTTGGTGAATAGCAATCACGGGCCCTTCCGCCAAAATATTTAATTGGGCATCGGTCACAATGCTCGCAATCTCAATCACTTTATGTTGCAGCGGGTTCAGACCGGTCATCTCCATATCGATCCAGATCAGATTCTGTTTACTGACTGTCATCTTGCACCTTTATAACTAAACTTTTCTGTATAAGCGAATTACAGGTATCATAGACGTTTATCCAGACCGAGGAAACCGGCAACTCACGTGGCAAAAAAGAAAAAGCTTAATCAGGGCCAACAGCGGCGGGTTCAGGCCAATGCCCAGAAACGCCTTCAGCAACAACGACCTGAACAGTGGCAGGAAGATGAACTTGGCCCATCCGAAAGTGGCGTAGTCATCAGCCGTTTCGGGCAACATGCGGATATTCAGGCCGAAGATGGCGCCATCTTTCGCTGCAATATCCGCCGGACCATTAGTTCACTGGTCACCGGAGACGAAGTCGTCTGGCGCCGGGGCAATGAGACTCATTCTGGGATTACCGGTATCATCGAGGCGGCACACGAACGACGCAGCGAGTTGCTACGCCCTGATTATTATGATGGCTTAAAACCCATCGCGGCTAACATTGATCAGGTAATTATCGTCAGCGCCCTAAAACCCGAATTTAATACCGATATTATCGATCGTTATCTGGTCGCCATTGAAAATACCCATTTAGAACCGCTGATCCTGCTCAATAAAATCGATCTGTTCAATGATGACATGCGCCGTGAAATTGAACCGCAGCTCGATATCTATCGCGCTCTAGGCTACACCCTGCTCACCGCCAGTTGTAAAACTGATGATGGACTAGAGGCCTTAAAAGCGCAATTAGCCGGTCAAACCAACGTTTTTGTCGGACAATCTGGCGTGGGTAAATCATCACTGGTGAATGCACTCCTGCCCGAGGTCGACACGGCCACTCAGGAAATTTCTGATATCTCAGGACTCGGTCAACATACCACCACCACGGCGCGACTTTATCCGCTCCCGGAAGGCGGACGTTTGATCGATTCTCCCGGGATCCGTGAATTTCAGCTCTGGCATTTGGAGGCCGACCAGGTCACGGAAGGTTTTCGGGAATTGCGCTCACTACAGGGACACTGTAAATTCCGGGATTGCAAACATATCAGTGATCCGGGATGTGCCTTTGTCGAGGCGGTGGCCGCAGGTCAGGTCAGCCAGATGCGCTATGATAGTTATCTGCGTATTCTTGAAAGTATGCAGCAAAACCGGCCCAGCCGACATGCACCACCCCGTTAACCGATAAACTTACACTTAAAAAAGGTATCTGATCGTGCTTGATAAATTACAGATCGCGTTCCAATACATTTTGCCTAAACGGGCTCTGTCTCGTTTAGTCGGCTATCTGGCAGCGGCTCAGGCCAAAGAACTGACCCAATTTGTAATCCGCCAGTTTATTCGTTATTACAAAGTAGATATGAGTGAAGCGCTTAGCAGCGATCCGAGCTCATTTAAAACTTTCAATGAATTTTTCACCCGGGAACTGAAGCCCGGTGCTCGTCCGATTGTTGAAGGTGAGCACACACTTGCGCATCCAGCCGATGGTCGTGTCAGCCAAAAAGGGTCTATTCGTTTTGATCGCATTATTCAGGCGAAGGGCCATGATTATAGTGTCAAAGATTTGCTCGGGGGCCGTGACACACTAGCCAAAGAATTTGATGATGGCACGTTTACCACCATCTACTTGTCCCCTCGTGATTACCACCGTGTACATATGCCTATCGACGGCACACTACGTGAGATGATCCATGTACCGGGCGAACTATTTTCAGTTAACCCACTGACCGCACAATATGTCCCCGAACTGTTCGCCCGAAACGAACGGGTCGTTGCCATCTTTGATACCGCGGTCGGCCCCATGGCAATGGTGCTGGTAGGAGCCACCATTGTGGCCAGTATTGAAACGGTCTGGGCTGGAACGATTGCACCAGCGGGTGGCCAGATTAGTCAATGGCATTATCAGCAACAACCTCCAGTCACGTTAAAAAAAGGTGATGAGATGGGCCGGTTTAAACTCGGCTCAACGGTGATTCTTCTCTTTGGGCATGATGCCATTCAACTGGATAAAAGTGTTCGCTCCGGAGAAATCACCCGCATGGGCAGTCTGTATGCGACGCCCAAAATTAAGGCTGCCGAAACGGATCCTGCTCCGGAACCGAATGACTCAGACTCAGATTCTGATTCTGAATCTTGATCATTTGCCAAAAAGTGCGTAGTTCATCACTGAGCTGCGCACTGCGGCAGGTTTTCAGTTGCCAATGGACTGGCAATAGTTGCCGATATTCCGGTTGTAGATATCGGTCATCGGCCAGAATAATCGTACCACAATCATGACTGCCCCGAATCACCCGGCCTGCGGCCTGAATGACCCGTTGCATCCCCGGATACAGATAATGCAACGCATAACCATCTTCATCATGTGCATCAAAATACTCTCGTATCGCTTCATTTTCAGCATTAAACTGGGCCAGCCCTACGCCCACGATCATCGCTGATTCCAACTGTTCCCCGGGTAAATCAATGCCTTCCGAAAAAATACCACCCAACACGGCGAGCCCAATCTGCGGAGTCCTGACATCAGCAAGGGTTGCCACAAACTGCTCCCGGGCTTCATCATCCATTTGGGGTTGCTGTATGAGAAGCGGTAAATCTTCGGGTAATCGTTCAGCCACAGCCTGTAAATAAGCAAATGAAGGAAAAAAGACCAGATGATTGGCCGGCCGATGATAAAAATTCGCAGCGATCACCTCTGCCAAAGGAACATAACTGGCAGCTCTAGCCCGATAACGCGTATTGATATCCGATAATATCCAAACACCCTGCCGCTGTGCCGGATAAGGGCTTGGCAGACACTGTTGATAGTGATCCGGAGCTAACCCGAGTAACCGTGCTGTCGCGTCCATCGGCTGTAAAGTGGCCGAAAAGAAAATCACGGCATAGGCTTTCTCAAAGCGTTTGGTCAGCTCCGGAGCCACATCCAGACAAGCCAGTTTGATGCGCTCCTGATGTGACTGACGTAAGAGTTGATAACCATAATGAACATCGACCAACTCGCTGCGCTGCAAAAACCGAAACAATTCAAAATACAGGGACATCACCGCATCATCAGGCACTAAACTCTGCGCCAATTGTTGCTCAATCGTTTCGGTAAAGCGGTGCATCGATCGCAACAATGCATCGGGCGATTCGATATTAACCCGTTCCCCAGAGAGATCTTTGTGAGCACTCACTATCTTAGAAAACTGCTGACGAAGGCTCCGTACTCGTTTTGCAATCACTTCCGGTAATGTTTCCCGAGCCAAACGGCGCAACACAGCATGACTCAGCTGTGCACTATACAACGCCCGGGCGCGAGCCATCACATTGTGCGCTTCATCCACTAACAACACATAGTTTCCCCCCGCCGCTTGTGTTAGCCAGCTCATCGAGCCTTCACTATCCAATGCATAGTTATAATCAGCAATGATCAAATCAAACCAAGGGGCCATCAGCATAGCCAGATAATAGGGGCAAATGGTATGCCTCTGAGCCTGTATCTGTAGAGCCTTCGCATCTAACACAGTCTCTTTAAGCAGCTGAAGATCAATCTGATGCAACTTTGCATAAAAATTCTGTGCATATGGACAACTGGACTGACAAGCCGCTCCGGGATTCACACAAGCACGCTCTTTGCCGGTTAAAACGATGGCCCGTAACCGAGCCCCCTGTTGATTGAGCGCCCGCAGCGCTTGCAACGGCAGCGACTGAGTACTATTTTTGGCGGTCAAATAAACGACTTTATCTACGGATTGCCCCAGCAAACGAGTCGCCGGATACAGGGCTGCCATCGTTTTACCAATACCGGTTGGAGCTTCGATAAGCAGTTGTTTTTGATGCCGAATCGTCTGATAGACAGCCGCCGAAAATCGGTGTTGACCGGGGCGAAAAGGTAAGTAAGGGAACGCTAACTCAAGCACCGAATCGTTCCGTTCACGGCGCAATTGCTGAAAGATACGACTCCAGTTCAGGTAACGTTCAAACCAAGCTTCGATAGCATCCCGGGATTCGGGATGGTGATAATTTTGAGTCAGTTGCTCAAGGCAATTTGCTTTTTCATCCAGATAGGTCAGCTTCAGCTCAATCTGAGCCTGCGAATGCATTTCACACCAGAGGTAGCCATAACATTGCAGCTGCGCCCAGTGCAGCAAACGGGCACTTTCCGGCACCTGAGCCACACTGACGCGGATGGTTTTAATTTCTTCAAGCCATTGGGTCGCCAGCATGCCATCGACTCGTCCTTGGATCTGCAGCTGATCCTCGCCCTGAGTCCAACACCCACTGAGCGTGACTTCCCGTTCAACCGTTGCAGGTTGCCGTTTCTGGTAACGCTTCTGCGCCGCAATGCCTTGAATTCCGCTCACCGCAGGTAAAAAACGACTATCCAGCGAGCCTTGCGTCGCGACCAGTTCACATAAATCCCGAACCGCAACCTTAAACTCGGCCATCAGGCTCGCTCATAGCCGAAGCTGACCACTTGCTCAATCCGTTCAGCACCTAGTGCCAGCATGAACACCCGATCTAGCCCTAGCGCTACACCGGAGCAATCCGGCAGCCCATGCGTTAAAGCCGCCAAAAAACGCTCATCAGCAGCCATCGGAGGAACCCCAGCCTGTCGGCGCAGTTCATTATCCTGCTCAAAGCGCCGTCGCTGCTCATTGGCATCGGTCAGCTCATGAAAACCATTCGCCAACTCAACCCCTTTAAAATAAACTTCAAAACGCTCACTCACCCGAGGATCATCGGTGGCGATACGGGCCAATGCCGCCTGAGAAGCCGGGAAGCGTTCAATAAAACACGGTTGCTGCTGACCAATCTTAGGCTCGATACCCAACGCAAACAGCAGTTGCAACTGACTATCCCGATTCGTCTCAGTACTGAGTAGGTCGGCCACATTAAAAGCTTTTCCGGCGTCAATCAGCTGTGATCGGGAAGCATTCAGCGGATCAATCCCCAAATAATTGATAAACGCCTGTTGATAACTCAAATACTCTGCCGCAGGGCACTGCAATAACGTTTGCAACAGAGCATCCATTTCATCCATCAACTGTGGCAGGCTAAAGTCAGGCCGATACCATTCCAACATCGTAAACTCCGGATTATGGATCCGTCCGGCCTCCTCGTTACGAAAACTCTTACAGATCTGAAAAATAGCCCCGCTGCCCGCGGCGAGTAACCGCTTCATATGAAATTCAGGTGACGTCTGTAAATACAGCGTTTTCCCTCTCGGAGCGGCAGGGCCGATGAGATCCGTGGCAAAGTTTCGCAAGTGCAGATCCGTAACGCCAAATTCACTCAATGCCGGAGTTTCGACTTCTAAGACGTCCCGTTTGGCAAAAAATTGCCGAACCGTTCCCAGCAATTGAGCCCGGGCTTTGAGCATCTCTATCGCAGCTGAAGGTTGCCAATTTGACGCAAAATTAACTAAAGATAAATCATTCATCGTTGAAAACTCTATACTTAGATATGTAATCACAACTTAAAAACAAAGCCTGACTGGCATTCATGATTCAGCTATTTGTGTTGACTTTAATCAAATACTTAAGATGAATACCATTCACAATGGATGCCTAACACAACCCAAGGAGCATTGCTGTGAAACTCATCCAAATGGATGTCGCAATCATTGGTGCAGGAGGTGCCGGCCTGCGAGCAGCCATCGAGATTGCCAAGACACATCCCGAACTTAAGATTGCCCTCATCTCTAAAGTATACCCGATGCGAAGTCATTCCGTCGCGGCCGAAGGTGGCGCCGCCGGAGTGGTGCAGGACCATGATAGTTTCGACAACCATTTTAATGATACTGTTTCTGGTGGGGATTGGTTATGTGAACAAGATGTGGTCGAGTATTTTGTCGAACAAGCCCCCAAAGAATTGATCCAGCTTGAACATTGGGGATGTCCCTGGTCACGCAAAGCGGATGGCAGCATCAATGTGCGCCGTTTTGGTGGCATGAAAATTGAGCGCACTTGGTTTGCGGCCGATAAAAGTGGCTTCCATATTCTGCACACCCTATTTCAAACCTCCATCCAATATCCATCCATTCATCGTTTCGACGAACACTTTGTGCTGGATCTAGTCTGTGAAGATAACCAAGTCAAAGGAGTGCTCGCCATTGACCTGATGGAACACGAAGCCAAACTCATCCAGGCTAAATCTGTCATCATTGCGACCGGGGGGGCGGGTCGAGTTTATCGGTATAACACCAACGGGGGAATTGTCACTGGGGATGGAATGGCACTGGCTTACCGTCATGGCGTCGCGCTGCGAGATATGGAATTTGTCCAATACCATCCGACCGGTCTGCCGGGAACCGGGATCCTGATGACCGAAGGCTGTCGCGGTGAAGGTGGAATATTAACCAATAAAGAGGGCTATCGTTATCTGCAAGATTATGGATTGGGGCCAGAAACACCGGTTGGCCAACCTAAAAATAAATATATGGAACTCGGCCCTCGTGATAGACTCAGTCAATGCTTCTGGCAAGAAGCTCAAAAAGGCCGAACCATTGCAGGCCCATTCGGCGATTATGTCAATCTGGATCTGCGCCATCTAGGAGCGGATTATCTCAATGAACGACTCCCCTTTATCTGCGAACTAGCCCAAGCCTATATGGGCATTGATCCAACGTTAGAACCGATTCCCGTTCGACCCACCGTGCATTACACCATGGGCGGTATTGAAACCGACGGCCAGTGTGCAACTTCGATGCAGGGATTATTTGCCGCTGGTGAATGCTCATCAGTCGGACTGCACGGAGCCAATCGACTCGGTTCAAACTCTCTGACTGAAATTGTCGTATTCGGAGCAGTAGCCGGCCGTTCAGCCGCTGAATTTGCCTTAAATCATGCCACAGCATCCGGCGATGAAAATACCTTACTCTCTCAAGCTCAGGAAAGTCTGGATCGCGCACTGGCCCTCAAACATACCGGCGGACATGAAGATCCCGCAAAAATCAGGAATGAAATGGGCGACTCGATGGAAGCCGGAGTGGGGATTTATCGCACCCAAGAAACCATGCAACAAACCATTGATAAACTGGCTGAATTAAAACAACGCTACCCCCAAATTGCACTGAAAGACGACTGTGATGTGTACAACACTGAATGGCTGTATGCCGTTGAGCTGGGCTATCTGTTAGATGTTGCCGAAGCCATGGCGGTTAGTGCTATTCATCGTCAGGAATCGCGCGGTTCCCACCAGCGGCTCGATGGTTATACCGAACGTGACGATGTGAACTTTTTAAAACATACACTCGCTCACTATCGTCCCGATCAACCCCCGGAAATCAGTTTTTCGCCGGTTAAAATCACCAAATCACAGCCTGCCGTGCGGGCCTATGGTGCCGCCGCGGAACAATCGCAACCGTCATCATCACAGGAGGGCTAACGGATGAGCAATCACATGACGCTGCGTATCCTGCGTTACCTACCGGGTCAGGATAAAGAACCGCACTTCCAGCATTATGAAGTGCCATTTACCCATGAAATGTCGCTGCTAGAAGCTCTGGGATATATTAAAGATCACTTGGACTCAACACTGGCTTATCGTTGGTCCTGTCGAATGGCTATTTGTGGGAGTTGCGGCATGATGGTCGACGGAGTTCCTAAGTTGGCTTGTAAAACGTTTCTGCGAGACTACGAAAACGAACTGACCATGACCGTCGAGCCATTGGCCCACTTCCCGATTGAACGCGATTTAGTCGTTGATATGTCAGGTTTCGTGGCCAAACTAGAAGCGGTTAAACCGTATATCATCACTCAGGAACCACGCAGTATTGAAGATGGATGTACCACGCAAACCCCCAAACAACTGGCACAATATAAACAGTTTTCAATGTGTATTAACTGTGGTCTCTGTTATGCCGCCTGTCCACAATACGGACTCAACCCCGATTTTACCGGTCCAGCTGCTTTAGCACTGTTACACCGTTATAACGTCGATAGTCGAGATCAAGGTCAAGCGCAACGTATGCCTCTTTTAAATCAGGAAGAGGGGGTCTGGAGCTGTACCTTTGTAGGGTACTGTTCTCAAGTCTGCCCCAAAGGGGTCGACCCTGCTGCCGCAATTCAGTTGGGAAAAGTGGCCAGCAGTAAAGACTACCTGATTAGCTTACTCAAACCGGGAGATTAACCATGTCTATTCGTCAACCTTATGTTCGCCCAATGAAAGCGAATTGGTGGTTAAAAAGCGGCTTTTATATCAAGTATATGATTCGAGAAGGCTCTTCTATCGTTCTGGCAATTTACAGCCTAATCCTACTCGCAGGATTATTCAGGCTCAGTCAGAGCGCCGAGTCATTTCAAAGCTGGCTACATGCGATGAAAAATCCGGTTGCGATCATCTTTCACTTAATCGCGCTGCTGTGGATTTTGTATCATAGTGTCACTTGGTTTGAGCTAGCCCCCAAAGCCGCCGATCTCTGGATTAAAGAGAAAAAAATCCAGGACTCAGTCATTGTTCGCAGCATGTACGTGATACTGGCTATTGTCAGTGTCGCCATACTCATCATCGTTGCGATTTAAGGAGAACCAAGATGAAACGTTCCAATGAGCCTATTTTTTGGGGATTATTTGGTGCCGGAGGAATGGTTGCCGCCATAGTCATTCCGGTTTGCATTCTGGTCACCGGACTTTTAATCCCTCTGGGAATCGTCACCGACGACAGCTATAGCTATGAGCGTGTGCTCGCGATGGCTGGGAATCTGATTGGTGCCGCCGTCCTATGGATCATCATCAGCCTACCGATGTGGCATGCCATGCACCGGATCTATCATGGATTACACGATTTAGGGATTCATGTTGGTTTGAAACTAAAATGTCTCTGTTATGGCATTGCGATGATTGTCACCATTGCTAGTGCCGTGTTACTGCTACAGATAGTCCTGCGTTAACCATCAGAGGCCCTCAGATGAAAAAGCCCACAAGTGGCTTTTTCATCTGATCCGAGAGTCTGGGACTTAATAGGAGGCTCAGCCTCCCGATACATCACAGAACAACAGGGAAACGCTCATTATTTAGCAACGCGGCTTACATATTCACCTGAGCGGGTATCCACTTTGATGACTTCACCAATTTGGATAAACAATGGAACGCGAACCACCGCACCTGTACTTAATGTGGCAGGTTTACCCCCGGTTCCGGCGGTATCACCTTTCAGACCTGGATCCGTATCCGTCACTTCTAATTCCACAAAATTAGGTGGTGTTACGGCGATAGGAGCTCCATTCCAAGCGGTAATCGTGCAGACATTTTGCTCAACCAGCCATTTGGCACTATCACCAACAGCTTTTTCGTCAGCAGCAATCTGTTCAAAGGTATCATTATTCATGAAGTGCCAGAATTCGCCATCGTTATACAGATAGGCTAAATCCATATCCATCACATCGGCACCTTCAACACTATCACCAGATTTGAATGTTTTTTCCAGAACTTTACCAGTTAACAGACGACGAATTTTAACTCGGTTAAAAGCTTGACCTTTGCCCGGTTTCACAAATTCATTTTCAAGGATTGAATAAGGCTCGCCATCAAGCATAATTTTTAGCCCTGAGCGAAATTCATTGGTACTATATGTTGCCATTTTTTCCTCTTACACCAATTATTCGTTTTCAAATGTCGCAAATTGTAACCCGAAACAGCTCATCTTTGCAGATAAATTGGCAAAAAGAGCTCGCCAATGTCATTACCGATCCCAAACAGCTACTGCTCGCTCTGAATTTAGATCCAGAACAGTACCAAGATCACATTCAAGCCCGCCAATTATTTCCTATGCGGGTGCCCCGTTATTTTGTTGAACTGATGCAAACGGGCGATCCGAATGACCCCCTACTTCGACAAGTTCTACCCGATCAGGCTGAATTTCTCACAACCCCCGGATTTAGTGCGGATCCATTAGAAGAGCAGCAATCCGCAATTCCGGGGCTATTACATAAGTATCAGAATCGGGTGTTACTCGTTATCCGGGGGGGCTGTGCCGTCAATTGTCGGTACTGCTTTCGTCGGCATTTTCCCTATCAGGACAATGCTCCGGGAAGTCACGGCTGGCAAGCCGCCATCGATTATATTCAAGCGCATTCGGAGATCAACGAAGTGATCTTTAGCGGCGGTGATCCACTCATGGCCAATGATCATCAACTCACAAAACTCATTGATGCACTGGCGGCTATCCCGCATTTGAAACGGCTGCGAATACATAGCCGACTTCCGGTCGTTTTGCCTTATCGGATCACCCCCCAACTGGTACAACTTTTGGCCCATTGCCGCCTGAAGACCATCCTTGTGACCCATATTAATCACCCGAATGAAGTCAGTGACACATTCAAGCAATACATGGCTCCCCTCGCTGAGGCAGGGATCTGGCTACTCAATCAAAGTGTATTACTCAAGGGCGTTAACGATGATGCTCAGATTCTGGCACAACTGAGTGAAAAACTATCTGAATGTGATATTCACCCTTATTATCTGCATCTGTTGGATCGGGTACAAGGCTCGGCTCATTTTGAGATATCGCACGAGCGAGCCATCGCGATCATGCAGGCACTTTATCCTTTGTTACCTGGATTTTTAGTGCCTCGTTTAGTTCGAGAAGAAGCGCATAAAACCAGCAAAACGCCTCAGGATTTAGGATTGAGCTAACTCTGGATATTCCATGTTATACTCACAGCATCATTCATGGTTAACCGTAACAAATGAACCGACACAACGTCATTGAACAACTCCAGATCAATATTAAGACGATCTACCACAAAGCCATCGACGCCGATAAGCTTATCTCGGAGCAGCAAGCGGATGGCTTAGGCCAATTTGATCAGATCTTTGTTAGTGAGAGCCCGTTTAATACGCAGGCTGACCATTTTCTACCTTATGTTGAAGAGATGGCCAATGATCTTGTCGCCTTGCAGCAATGTGAAGATGATGCACAATTTACTCAGCAACTCGAACCGCTTGTCAGTAAAATCGAACTCGCCCATAAAACGCTGGCATCATTCAAGCAACTGCTAGGATAAACGGCTAAATAGGTGTTCCTCATTGGGCTCTACCCAACAAGAATAGAGGCTATTGCGATAAGTCGACCTTCCTGTGATCGAGTATGAAGAACACTGATTTCCGGATAGCCGCTCGACATTAAAAAAGCGCGCTCCATCAAAATTGAACGCGCTTTGGTTTAATCTTTACCGGAACCAGCAACCACTTACCATTTCATTTCACCCGTGTTCACTTTGGCACTCATTTCCAATGTCTTCTCACCCACCAAACTAGGATATTTAGCACGCATTGCAGCAATCACTTGTGCGGAACCGTTGGCATTTTTCAACGCATGGTTAAAAGCTTGCAAATATTCTTGGGTAAATTGCACCGCTTGAGCTCCTTTAGGCATGGTGTGGATGTAATGGCCTGGGATCACGGTTGTGGGGTTCAGCGCCAACATCGCATTCAAATCATTGATCCAACCTTGGCGTGCCGCTGCTGTTTGTGTATCCGCAGTCCAAACGTGTTGCCCTGAAACCACACCAACCCCGCCTAAAATAGTTCGCTGCTGCGGGATCCATAAAAACGCCCCGTAATCATCGGCTTTACGTAGTTCAACCGTTTCACCATCAACCTTGAAAACCCGCTGATTTGTTGCCTGAGGCACAATGATTTTACTCGGTGCGCCATCTTTTAAGATGGGGCCCCAATAAGCTATTTTAGCCGCCTTGGTGGCGTTGATATGATCAACCACTTTTTGGCTCGCAAGCACTTTGGCATTTGGGAAGGCCGCCACAATCGGCTGTAATCCAAAGTAAAAATCCGGGTCGCCACAAGTAATCAGAATAGTCGTCAGTTTTTTGCCGCTGTCTTTAATCATTTGCACCAATTGAGCACCGTCCTTAATACTGAACTGCGCATCCACCAGCATCGCTTCATGTGGACCGGTAATGAGTGTCGAGCTAATGGGAAACACGCCCGTTTGCTGCGGATTATAGGTTTGTAGCTGCAAATCAGCGGCATTAGCGTTACCCATTCCCATAGCGAACACCGCACTCATGAGAAACCCTTGCAGCAGCATCGCTTTAGCTCGTACTACCTTCATTAAAATTTTCATATCACATCCTGAATTATTTATAAATTAAACTGAAAACCATGGCTGAAGTTGTTTTATTAACGCGCTCGGATCACCGTAAAAATGGTTAATGGGCACCTGAATAAACTGTTCATCGCGCTGCACAAGTAAACTCGGAAATCCTTGAGCTCCGGTTTGCGCCATCAATTGCCGGGTTTGCTCGATCATCTGGCGGGCTTGCTGCTGAGCCGCATCGCTGCGTGCTCGTAACCAGGTTTGTGCATCGATATCCAATCGAGCCGCCAATTCATCTAAAACCTCGGCTTGGCTGATATCTTTACCATCGACATACCACGCATGTTGGACTGCGTTCAGCATAGCCAAAGCCTCTGCAAAACTGTGTTGTTGCAACGCTAACATGGCCGCACTAGCCGGTAGAGAATCGAGCACGACCGATTGATCGTGGCACAGATGCTCACGGTAGTTATCGCCAAGGCGAGCCCCTGTCAATTGCGCAATGCGGGCATCATGCTCGCGCACGTGCTGATGCCATTCGGCATCAATACGGCGACGGCTATAATCCATAAACAAGCCCCCCGAGTGCAGCACATTCTGAGTGGGCCATGCTTCGGCGGTGGCTTGTAGCAGTGGCAGAGCGCCGTAACTCCAGCCACATAGCGGATCGATAATCCAATGCAGCGAAAAATGAGTGGCTGTGATCATCACGAAATATCCTCGATTCAATGAATGTCATCTATTTTAAGTTTCACTTTAAGAAACAAAATACCCATAATAAGAGACAGTTTGTTTCATAAATCGACCATATACTTCAACAAGGGTCGTGATAAGCACGGTTCACAGCCGTACACCAAGACGAGCGGTTTAAAAATTTAAGGGGGAATGATGGATCGAATCACTGCGGCACAAGTCTTTAACCGTATCTGTGAATTAGGCAGCTTAAGCGCGGCATCGCGAGCCATGGGTATGTCGCGACCAATGGTCAGTCGCTATTTAGCAGAAATGGAAGATTGGGCAGGCACCCGTTTACTGCATCGCTCGTCTCGCAAATTAAGTCTCACCCCAGCAGGGGAACAGCTCCTTTCGCAAACTCAAGCCTTACTACAATTAGCCGATGGCATTCGCCAGGTGGAACTACAACAAACAGTAGCAGGAACCTTGCGGGTGTCCTGCTCACATGTGACCGCCCTGCGCATTTTATCGCCCGTATTAGCCACATTTCTAAAACAGCACCCAGCGCTTAAAGTAGAAGTGCAGATCAGTAACCAAAACGTCAACTTAGTCGCCGAACGCATTGATTTAGCCATTCGCATCACCAATGATCTTGACCCCAACGTCATCGCTCGCAATTTGGGCGAGTGTCACTCGATCCTATGCGCCAGCCACAATTATTTAGCGGAATACGGCACGCCAAATACCCCTGCGCAACTACGCAACCATAACTGCTTGCATTACAGCAACTTCTCCGATGGCGAATGGTTGTTGACGACACCGGATGGCGAGCGGATCCGAGCCCCCATCCAAGGCAATTTATGTGTCAATGAATCATCCATTTTACTCAACGCCGTACTGGATAATGCCGGCATTACCATGCTGCCCCTACTGGATGCAGCCCCCTACATTGCCGACAACCGTCTGCAAAGGGTATTACCAGACTACACACCACAAATACTGGGAATTTACGGCATCTATCGTAGCCGCATACATCAACCTTTATCACTGAAATTACTGCTGGAAGCGATTAAAAACTTCCTCATTGAGGCGAACCAACAGGCGTTAGCCACCATTGCAAGGAGTAGCCTAGAGCGCCCCGATGAAACCATCAAGCAACCGTAAGCAAACCCCGGCTCCGATAACGCTGCATGCAGGATCCTTTTTTAGAATGGACTTAGCAAGCAGCGCGTCACGAATGATCATGACACAACGAGCAAAGTGCCCATCGATACACTCTATGCTCCATCTCGGTGGGTTAGATATGCGCAGAAAACATCACAAACTGCGTTTTATTCAAAACGCGTGATTAGCGCCAAACTTACTCATGACAGATCCACAGCGCCTCGTGACTGACTAAATGGAAAACGCCAGCTACAGAACACACACAAGATCAAACTAACTAATGCGACTATGGCCCCGGTTTCACCGATATGACTCATGCCCAGATGAATGCTCACCAGACTACCCAGCAGAGCCCCAGCTCCAATTCCGATATTCACAATTCCAGAAAAGAACGCCATTGCCAAGTCTGTCGCATCAGACGCCAAAGCTAAGACTCGTAACTGCATCGTCAAGAAGAACATCGTCATTGCAATCCCCCACAAGGCTACCGCAGGGATCAACAACCATTTAGAACTACTTATTGGGATCAACAATGCCATCACCACCATCAATACCAAAATAATCCCAGAAAGGATCAGGCTCGGGTAACGTGCATTGATGGGTGCAAAAATAATACTGGCAATAATCCCCGCAATCCCAAAGACAAACAGGATCGAAGTGGCAAACTGTCGTGAATAATGAGCGACCTCTTCAATAAATGGCTCAATGTAACTATAAGCACTAAAGTGCGCCACAATCACCATTAGCCCCAGCAGGTAAACACTAACCAATGCGGGACGATGGAACAATTTTGGGATACTCGAGAGTGATCCCGAATTTTTACTTTCAACCGTTGGCAGGGTAAAGAACAATATGACCGCCACCACTAAAGCGACTAAACCAATCGCAGCGAATGAAATACGCCAGCCAAAATAGCTATCGATCACCCGTCCCAGGGGTAAGCCAACAATGGTTGCGATCGATGTTCCCAGCACAATGACACTCATGGCTCGAGTTCCTCCCCCGGGAGGTGCAATGCGGATAGCGAGTGATGGAATGATGGCCCAAAAGACAGAGTGAGCTATCGCCACACCTAATCGAGAGATCAACAGCACATTAAAACTCCATGCGACCGCCGATAAACCATGACTGACGATAAATAAGGTAATGAGCCCCATCAGCAATTTACGCCGCTCCATCGCCCCGGTCATCAACAGACAGGGAACCGATAATAACGCCACGCACCAAGCATAGATGGTCATCATGATCCCCACCTCGGCTGGCTTCATATTGAAAGATTGACCGATATCGGTCAGTAACCCCACCGGAATAAATTCTGAAGTATTAAAGATAAAACCGGCAATTGCTAATCCGAAGACCGGAAGCCATGCCGCAAAACCCGTATGCGCCATAAAATTACCTATTGCCAGAAGTCGGCTGACCCTTGTTGTTCATCCTTGATCGTTAAATTTCGTTCACATAAATCTCATTTGTGATCGTGATCATATAGGAGTGTATTTGCTGATGCTAGCGACAACTTACAGAATAGGGGTAATCCATAAGATAGTGATCGTTTCTAGGCTGAATGACCCGCCGCAGAGTGTCTAAATTGAGAGGAAAAACGTGAGCAGAGCCAAATCCCCAAAATAATAAACACGGCACTGATGATATGGTACCAAGCGAGCTGCACATCAGTGAAACAGATCCCCAATATTCCGCCGGATAATGGAATAATATGCGTGTATATTTCCCCACGTGTTGCACCGAGTTCCGCTATTCCCCGATTCCAAAACACATACGATAACCAGGATGGAAAAATAACTAAATAAGCTAGCCCCATCATAAAAGTTCCATGCGTATAAGGCTCCCAATTAAGGTGGGAATGATAGATCACATAAATGACCGTGACCGGCAATAACATCAACGCACCGAGCAAAGAACTAGCGGCGACAAAAGCATGGCCATTCAATTGTTTGCTTTTTAGTCTTAAAAAAGCGCAGTAAAACGCCCAGCTAACAGCCGAGCCCATTGTCCATAGATCCCCCTGATTCAAATGAGACAACATAGATTGATGCCACTGCCCTTTTGAAAGCAACACTAAAACCCCGATTGAAGAGAGTAATACCCCAGCCACATTATTTTTGGAAATATGTTCTTTAAAGATGACCCGATTAATGACCAGAACCATCGCCGGAGTTGCCGACATATAGATGGCAGCATTAAGAGACGAGGTATATTGCAAACCGATGTAAAGCGTTAGCGGAAATAAAACTTGGCCAAAAAGGGATAGCATCAGGACAACCCATCGTTCATGAAACAAACAGCCGATATTGGTCAAAAATACTTTTCGGTATAAAACGATCAACAGCACCGCCGTCAGTAGCCATCGCCCCTGTGTGAGTAAAAAAGGATCTGCCGAGACCACCAATAACCGACCGACCACATAATTTCCTCCCCAAAAAATTGCTGCAAAAATAAGGCATAGATAAGGCATAAGACCTCCAACGATACTATTTAGTATATTTTATCTAGAAATAAATCAATAGCATCATCTATTTTTACTCAATGAATTATCTTATGATTTAGATCGTATATTCATCATGAATCATATTTCTAGATTTATTTATCATGATAAGATCAGTTGAATAGACGTTATCGTATAGACATAACCCTCATGCCGGATAAAAAACAATTATTAACCGAAAAAGCAGCCGAGCTCTTTAATAAAGAAGGGTTTCAATCCCCCAGCATTGATCGAATTGCAGCTTATGCTCACATTGCCAAAATGACTTTCTATCGTTATTACCCCGACAAAATCAGTCTGATCCAAACGATTCTAGAAACGCGACTTGAACAGTTTTCAGCGCAACTGACAGCGCTGGAATCTCAAACGGACAATCCCCGAGACCAGCTATTTTCAATCTTTGATTTTTATGCCAAATGGTTTGCCAGTCATGATTATCATGGCTGTCTCTTCACCCGAGCCAGTCAGGAATATGGTCAACAATACCCTCAGATTAATACAATCAACCAAAAATTTAAGCAATCGCTGGCCGATCTATTAACCCGGGTCCTCATTCCTAAGCTAAAACCAGAAGTAGCACAGCGAACAGCCATGATGCTACTCATGTTGATTGACGGAGCTATTGTGAATAGCCAAGTGACCACCACCTATAGCGAAGATTACCCTCCGGCAGCAACGGCCTGGCAAGCCGCCAAAACGCTGTTATATATGCAGGGATATCCCCTCGATGCGCCCATTGGGGAAAAGAGCTGATGTTTCCTAAAATAACCGCGCTGCGAATATCAATAAAACTTGATGAAACCATTACCACTGGCGGTAGTTTACAGAACACATAAAAAAGCCCACATGACCGTGGGCTTTTGCCTAACGACACTGGCTCAAACTAAGCGGCGGAAGTTGCTAAATCCAGATGCGGCCGGAACCGAATCACGGCAAGACTCGCAATAACGCCAATCACAGCGACTGAAGCCACATAATAAACCGGAGACATTGGGTTCGTGCGCATCATCACGCTAACCAACATGGGCGTTGTTCCCCCGAAAATGGCATACGCGACGTTATAAGAAAATGACAGACCCGAAAAACGAATCGCCGCCGGAAAACTCTTCACAGCAATCGCAGGAACAACGCCCACTAATCCGACAAAAAATCCGACGACCGTATACATAGGGAATAACCATGTTGTGTCGTGTAACATGGTGCTGTAAAACACCCAGTAACTCACCGCCAGACCAATACTGAAAATCGCCATAATCGGACCATTACCAAAACGATCCGCTAATGCCCCGGCCACCAAACATCCGACCAAAATAAAGATGATGGCTAGACTATTGGCTTCCAGAGAAGTTTGTGGATCCAAATGAACCAATTTCTGTAGCAAGGATGGCGTCATCAAAATTGTTACGACAATCGCTGCCGTCAGAACCCAGGTGACGGCCATTGACACCACCACAGATGCGCCATGTTTTTTCAAAACGGTTTTAATCGGCAATTCGGTTGCTAACTGTTTATGAGCCTGCATTGCTTTAAAAATCGGTGTTTCATGTAGCCAGCGGCGCAAATACATGGTCACAAAACCAAAAACGCCCCCAAGCAAAAATGGTAATCGCCACCCATAATCATGGATCTCCTGACTCAAAAAGACCGAGTTAATCCCCGTTGCCACCAGAGAACCAATCAAGATCCCAGCCACCAGCCCGGCGGATAACGTTCCACAGGCCAAGCCAATATGACGTTTTGAAACATGCTCCGTCACAAACACCCAAGCACCTGGAGCTTCACCACCGATTGCCGCACCTTGCAATACCCGGCATAACAATAATAATAAAGGCGCTGCGATCCCTATCGTGGCATATGTTGGCATCAGACCTATCGCCATTGTCGGAACAGCCATTAGGAAAATACTCAGCATAAACATTCGTTTACGCCCCAGTAAATCGCCAAAATGCGCCATGATGACTCCGCCTAAAGGACGGGCTAAATATCCAGCTGCAAAAATACCGTAAGTCTGGACCTGACGCAGCCAATCCGGCATATCCGCTGGGAAAAATAGGCTTCCCACAACATTGGCAAAATAGACAAAAATGACAAAATCGTAAAATTCTAAGGCTCCCCCCAATGCAGAGAGGCCCAAGGTTTTCACATCATTCCATGTAATCCGACGGGAAGTTACAACAGCATCTTCGAGCTCTGATTCTCGCGCCTCAGGTGCACCACTCAATTCAATGTCCATGATCG
Organism: Celerinatantimonas marina; assembly: GCF_046054165.1. Lineage (NCBI taxonomy): Bacteria > Pseudomonadati > Pseudomonadota > Gammaproteobacteria > Celerinatantimonadaceae > Celerinatantimonas > Celerinatantimonas marina. The sequence continues at coordinate 19,405 of NZ_JBFNXK010000004.1, forward strand.
TACTAGTCTATCGTATGCTTATAAAAATAGTGAAATACTGCCATCACCAAAATCATTCCATTTTATAGGGATAAATGATGCAATAATAATGTCTGTTAGCAGAGTGATTCACGATAATACTGTTATGGCGCAATAAAAGAAAGCCATTTCAATTCACTTAGCCGCGCGGAGTTGAATATTTTTTAATCCAAATTTAAACATTTACAAAAAATTGACCATAGAATCAATATTCATGGTGTATTGTTCTTAAACACTTGCAAACGGTGAATTTTCGTCCTGAAAAGCGGATGCAGATAGCTGTAAATATAAGCACGAAGAATCAATCGTCCATGAACAAGGTAGGGACTTTCACACACTAAAAAAGCATGTGTTATTCATAACCCATTTAGCAACGCATTAATCAGAATGGGTATGGCTTCGAAACACTTTCCGAATATAATTACTGAGAGCCTGAATGGTCAGGCTAGTCTGAACCGGCGTATGTAATACCACCTGATAATGATCTAACTCCGGGAGTCCTAACGACGCGGGGACTTCAACTAACGGTTCCCGAAGCATACTGCGAGGCAGCGGAGCAATCGCTAAATCGGCCAACACAGCCGCTTTGAGTCCTTCGGTCTGCTCACTGCTATAAGAAATTCGATAATTGATCCGGGTCTTATCCAATGCCGTTAGAGCAAAATCTCGCCATAGACATCCCCGTTCATCCAGCGCCAACGGAACCGGTAAACGCAGATAGGCTTCTCCCCCCCGGCACATCGTCCATACTAACGATTCACTAAATAATACCTGCCCGCGAGATTCATCTACCCCCAGATTTCCTGAAACTACAATCGCTAAGTCCACCTCTCCCGCGGCCAGTTTCTGCATAAGGATGCCACTGGTCGTCACTATCACATGGATCTGGAGTTGTGGATACGCCTTGGCACATTGGCAAAGGATGCCAGATAAAAACTGTGAATCAATACACCCTGAAATTCCTAGTTCAATTTCACACACTGCGGTCTCTGGCCGAAGTGAACTTACCGCATCCTGATTAATCTGCAACATCTGCCGAGCATACTTTAAGAGTTGTTCGCCAGCGGAGGTCAACTGTACCTTCCGCGAACTACGATCAAACAACTGCTGCTCAAGTTGCTGCTCTAATCGTTTGATCTGCATACTGAGCGCTCCCGGGGATCGAAAAACTTGCTCGGAGGCACGAGAAAAACTCCCGGTCTGCACGATAGCCACAAATGAACGCAACACATCTAATTCGAGCAACGGAAAAGGATTCATAACGCCCCAGTATCTTTAGAAAATCTAAACGATGCTTTCATTATTTTTAGTTTTTCTGATGATGTCAATCTCGCTAATCTTATTACTGCCGCGGCATCAACACGCTATTTCCATTACCAAGTACTGGCCAAGGAGCGAGAGGATGTCGGTTACAAAAAATTTATATTTAGCCCATTCAGGAAAATATTTACTGAAATGGATAGGTCGCGTATGGCTGCTTTATCGTCGGCGCCGATTACACAAGCAAACACTCAGACAATTATCCCAGTTAAGTCCACATACACGCCGGGATATAGGACTGGATGATCATCAGCTATTACAAGAATTAGCTAAATATAAATATCGTAATAAAAATAAATATTAAACGATAGGTAGCATGATTATTCCGAACGGCACTTTAATCTAGCGGTGAAATTCACCGCTTCGCTGCCTGGGCCTCTCCATTTTGCTCGTATACAACACCCTTATTCATAAAAATCACTAAACCCGCATCCAGATAATACCGATGACGATGCAAAGTGCCGATGACCATCGCCAGATAGAGACCGGCTCACGAAGCACCAACGCAGCAATGAAGGTCGCAAAAAGAATGCTGCTTTCGCGCAGTGATGCAACCAGCGCGATGGGAGCCACGGTAAATGCCCAAACGGTGATCCAATAAGCCGATAGCGACATCACCCCGGCACTCACGCCACTTTTCCAGACCCGAAATAATGAACGAAGGCGTACTTGTTTACGAATCACCACGCCATAAATCAGCATTATCAGCGCATCTAGGATCACCATCCATAAAATAAAGCCGGAAGCCGTTTGTGCAACCCGGGCGCCCCAGCCATCGACCAATGAATAACTCGCAGTAAACACCGCCGTGAGCAGTGCAAAGCCGACGCCTCTTAGACTTAATTTTCGTTGTGATTGCCCTTTTAGAGTCATCATCAGAACACCGGTGGAAATAGCGACAATGGCGATGACTTCCTCCATTGAAAAAAGTGTTTTTAAAAAGAGCACCGAAAACAAAAACACCAGTAGTGGTGCTGTTCCTCTGGCAATGGGATAAACTTGGCTTAAATCAGCATACTCATAGGCTTTCATTAAAAAATTTTATAACCACTGTGCAGTAGTGCCGCAGCCACAATCCATCCCCATGACGCCATCAATGGAGCAGGGATAAAACACAATACCGGAATGGCCACCCCAGCCTGTACCAATGACAGCAAGATCATTGTTGAAGCGCGATCCAAACCTATCTTTAAAAGGCTATTCCATCCCGCATGCAACAAAGCACCCCCTAAAATTGCAAAAAACACATATATATTCATCGCGTCCCTGACCTTTACTCACCCGATAATTAGATTTAACACGTCATTGAATAGCCAAAACCAGAAAGACGAAATATCATGATCTTCAAACTATTTTCTCAACAGCAGAACGATACAATGACCGCTTTAGTATCTTATAAATCGTTCTGTTTCGGGTGGATTTTTAAGCACTAACGATGTTCCTAAAACTCACAGACTGAAGGTTTTATGATGAAACGACATACACTCCCTCTCACCGCTCTTCGCGCTTTTGAAGTGGCGGCAAGACTGGGGAAAATGACCGATGCTGCAGATGAACTTTGCGTTTCACATAGTGCGATCAGCCGACAAGTCCGAGGATTAGAAACCCTGCTAGGAGTTCGGCTGTTTGAAGGCCCGCGTCATCAGCTAAAACTCAGTCCCAGTGCCGAAAAATTACTCCCTAAACTCACGCTGGCTTTCGACATTCTAGAAGATGCGCTCAATTCCATCACCGTCACCCCCTCACAGGTCATCGATGTCTCATGTCTGGGAACCCTATCCATGCGTTGGCTTATTCCTCAGCTATATGAATTTCAGGATAGTCATCCGGATATCGAAATCCGCCTCACCACCGATGACGGAGCGGTCGATTGGAATCGGGATCATATTGATGTTGCGATCCGTGTAGCCGAACATTTTGACCAACGCCATCAAGTTATTCCGTTATTTGCTGACTTTGTCGGACCAGTACTCAGCCCTGAACTCATAACATCATCGCATCAACCCAGCCTTCACCAACTTCTCCAACTGCCGCTATTACATACTCGCACCAGAATTACAGCCTGGAACGACTGGCTGAGCCAACGTGATGAAAGCACAACAGTTTCAACTTATGGCAAAGTATTTGAACACTTTTATTTCATGCTGGAAGCAGCCATATCTGGACTTGGCGTGGCAATCGCGCCTTATATTCTGGTCAAAAATGATATTCGCTCTGGACGGCTCATCGCCCCTTTCGGATTTAGCGGCAACCACTTAAATTACGCCGCACTCACGATGCCATCCCCAACCGAACCCGTGCGTCAATTTACCAGCTGGCTCAAAAAAATAGCCGATACAGAACAAACGCCACCATCTCAATAGCGTCGATACAGACTGGCCAGAGCTGATTTACACACGAGTATCTCCCATCTGATGCATCATCTTTAAAAAGAGTTATCAAAATCCCCCGAAATTCTCTGGATACAGGCATAAAAAAACCCCGCAGATAAATCTGCAGGGTTTTTGAAACGATAACGTTTTTAAACAGCTAGGGAGCTTACATCATGCCGCCCATACCGCCCATACCGCCCATGCCACCCATATCAGGAGCAGCTGGAGAATCTTTTTGTGGTTTGTCAGTCACCATACATTCAGTTGTGATCATCAAACCAGCGACAGAACCAGCAAATTGCAGAGCACTACGAGTTACTTTAGTTGGATCAAGGATCCCCATTTCCAGCATATCGCCGAAGACTTCTGTACCTGCGTTGTAACCGAAGTTACCTTCGCCTTCTTTCACTTTATTCGCAACAACAGACTCTTCTTCGCCCGCGTTACGCACGATCTGACGCAGAGGAGATTCCATCGCACGCAGAGCCAAACGAATACCAACGTTTTGATCTTCGTTGTCACCAGTCAATTCAGTGATTTTAGAAGCAACACGAATCAGTGCAACACCACCGCCAGGGACCACACCTTCTTCAACCGCAGCGCGAGTTGCATGCAGTGCATCTTCAACACGTGCTTTTTTCTCTTTCATTTCAACTTCAGTTGCTGCACCTACTTTGATAACGGCTACACCGCCAGCCAGTTTAGCTACACGTTCCTGAAGTTTTTCTTTGTCGTAATCAGAAGAAGTTTCTTCGATTTGAGCACGGATCTGACCTACACGCGCTTCAATCGCAGCTTGGTCACCAACACCATCGATGATGGTGGTGTTGTCTTTATTGATCACAACACGTTTCGCACTACCTAAATCTTCCAAAGTTGCTTTTTCAAGTTCCAAGCCAACTTCTTCGCTGATGACAGTACCGTCAGTCAGAATCGCGATATCTTGCAGCATCGCTTTACGACGGTCACCGAAACCAGGTGCTTTAACCGCAGCTACTTTCACAATACCACGCATGTTGTTCACAACCAGAGTGGCCAGTGCTTCACCTTCAACATCTTCAGCCACGATCAACAGTGGTTTACCTGATTTAGTCAGGCTTTCCAATAGTGGCAGCAATTCGCGGATGTTCGAGATTTTTTTATCAACCAACAGCACAAATGGATTTTCTAATTCAACAGTGCCATTTTCTTGATTGTTGATGAAGTAAGGAGATAAGTAACCACGGTCGAACTGCATCCCTTCTACAACATCCAGTTCATCTTGCAGCGCCTGACCTTCTTCAACAGTGATCACGCCTTCGTTACCCACTTTCTGCATTGCTTCGGCAATGATGTTACCGACGGTTTCATCCGAGTTTGCCGAGATAGTACCCACCTGAGCAATCGCTTTGTTATCTGCACAAGGTTGTGACAGAACTTTCAGCTCTTCAACCGCTGCTGCAACTGCTTTGTCAATGCCTCGTTTCAGATCCATTGGATTCATACCTGCAGCAACTGCTTTCAAACCTTCGTTAACGATAGCTTGAGCCAATACAGTGGCTGTAGTTGTTCCGTCACCGGCCGCATCATTGGCTTGAGAAGCAACTTCTTTCACCATCTGAGCGCCCATGTTTTCGAATTTATCTTCGAGTTCGATTTCTTTTGCTACAGATACACCGTCTTTCGTGATGGTTGGAGCACCGAAAGATTTATCTAAAACTACGTTACGGCCTTTAGGACCTAAGGTGACCTTCACGGCATCTGCTAGAATGTTTACACCCGCGAGCATTCTCGCGCGTGACTCGTTACCAAATTTGACGTCTTTAGCTGCCATTTCAAAATTCCTTCGCTAATTAAATTGTAAGAACCGACGATTAAGCTTCAACGATAGCCAGAATATCTGACTCGCTCATGATCAGGACTTCTTCACCGTCCAGTTTTTCAGTTTTCACACCATAGCCATCATTAAAAATCACCAGATCGCCAACTTTAACGTCTAACGGTTTTACATCACCATTATCCATGATGCGTCCAGTTCCTACAGCGATCACTTCTCCACGAGTGGATTTTTCAGCTGCAGAACCTGTCAGAACGATACCGCCAGCAGATTTGCTTTCTTGTTCTTTGCGCTTAACGATGACGCGATCATGCAACGGACGAATGCTCATTGCTTAGTCTCCTTTAAAAAACACAGCGTGTTACGTGTTATTTGAGTTTGTTTGATAGCTGATCCAATTCAGCCAAATCGAAACCTTTCGTGAAATCATAGATGGGGTCTTATTTTTCAGTTCCAAGGGGGAAAATAAATTTTTTTTAAATTTTCCCTTATGGCTCTGATTTTAAGATCAATTCAGGCGATCATGGTCATCATCATCGTGCCGATGATACTCGCCATCAAAGGTACGTCCATCGGTTCCTCCCGAATGACGACGCTGAAATTTGATTTTATTAGACTGCAATATTTTTTTAGCCAGTAATACTCGCAACTGCGGAATTAACAAAATCATCCCAGTGAGATCGGTAATAAATCCGGGCATAACCAAAAAAATCCCAGCCACAACCAGCATCAGCCCTTCAATCACCTGCTGTGCAGGAACTTCACCCATGGCCATTTTCTGCTGAGCTGAAAAGGCAGTCTGTAATCCCTGGGAACGAACCAGCGACGCGCCAACCACTGCGGTCAAAATCGTTAAACCGATGGTCGGGATAGCACCAATCACTGACCCGACCTGAATCAACACATATAACTCAGCTGTCGATAAACCAGCAATCAGAATAAAAAGGTATAAGAACATGCGCTCCTCCAGTTATTACGGCGCTCCTTTTTATAATGGAGGCTATTTCAACTCTTTTAAAGACAAATAAGGGTAAATGCAGATAGAACCGTGATTCGGATTTACACAAAGGCTGTATTTCGAGGCGTGGGCGTGTAAAATTGGCAGCTACTTTTATGATTGTTAGTTTTTATCAATGGAACAGGTTGAATCATGACGACTCACACAAACGAATTACTGGCCGACTTGCAGGCCCGCGGGTTGATAAATCAGTGCACCGCCGATGAAGCACTGGCAGAACATCTCTCAACAGGCACCCGCCGTTTGTATTGTGGCTTCGATCCAACCGCAGATAGCCTCCATATCGGTTCTCTCGTTCCCCTATTAATGTTGCGCCGTTTTCAACTCGCGGGTCACAAACCTTATGCCCTCGTAGGGGGAGCAACTGGCCTCATTGGTGATCCCAGCTTTAAAGCAACCGAACGCCAACTCAATACCAAAGATGTCGTTGAAAACTGGGTGAATAAACTGAAAGCTCAAGTGAGTCGCTTTATTGAATTTAACGACAGTGAAACCGGCGCTGAAGTCGTCAATAACTTCGACTGGACCGGGGATATCAGTATTATCGATTTTTTACGGGATGTGGGTAAACACTTCAGTGTGAATGCCATGATCCAGAAAGAATCAGTAAAACAACGGATTAATCGCGAAGGCTCCGGTATCTCTTTTACAGAGTTCAGCTACATGTTGTTACAGTCATTTGACTTTGCTGAATTAAGCGAGCGAGCCGATGTGACACTGCAATTGGGGGGCTCTGATCAATGGGGTAACATTACCGGTGGGATTGATCTTGCACGGCGGATGTACCGCAAACAAACTTTTGGCTTAACCATGCCCTTAGTGACCAAAGCCGATGGTACTAAATTTGGTAAAACTGAAAGCGGGACCATTTGGCTCGATCCAAGCAAAACATCGCCCTATGCCTTTTATCAGTTCTGGATCAACACTGCTGATGCGGATGTTTATAAGTTCCTACGTTATTTTACCTTCCTCACTGTGGAAGAAATTGCACAGATTGAAGAAGAAGATCAAAATGCTCAAGGCAAACCACAGGCCCAGGGTATTTTAGCTCGGGAAGTAACCCAACTGGTACACGGTACCGAAGGCTTAGCCTCAGCACAGCGTATTACTGATGCCTTATTCTCCGGTAACTTATCAGAATTAAGCGAATCCGACTTAGAACAGTTAGCCTTAGATGGTCTGCCTGCCACCCGTATCGATAAATCAGAAGCCAGCTTAGTGGAACTGCTCACAACGACCGAACTTGCTAAATCCAATAAAATGGCGCGTGAATTTATCGGTAACGGTGCAGTTTCCATCAACGGTGACAAACAAACCGATGTCGATGCGCAAATTCATCAAAACAGCGCGTTGTATCAACGCTATAGCGTATTGAAACGCGGTAAAAAATTGTTTGCCCTGTTAATCTGGGAATAAAATAAATAGCAAAGAATAAGTAGTAAATAGAGAGGGCTTATGAACATTAAGCCCTTTTAGATATACAGAGGAGCGTCCAATGAACGACAATGAAAAAGAGCTCATCAGTAGCGACGAATTAGTGAAATTAGCCAATCACGCGTTAAAATCTCACGATGACTATATTGATGGTCTCGTTGTTTATAAAGCGGTGCAAACACCAGATGCCATCGTGTTCAAAGGTGAAAACTTTTTAGACGAACAGGGGCTACCTACCGCCAAAAGTATGGCCGCTTTCAATCTATATAAATGGCTAAGTTATCAATTTTCTGCTTTCTATACAGTTGAATCTTAGAAACACTAACATGTTTTTAGGCGAGCAAAAACATGGAGACATTTAATCCTAAATCGTCTTTCTCTTTTGGCTTAGCAACAAACTAGAGATTGATGACATGTTGTATTTATATCCGTTTAACATCTCTAAAGCAGAATATAACTTGTAGAAATAGCAGCATGAGCAAGTTATGTAAGATATTATTCCAGAACAATGCATTTTAAAGATGATCGCGATCAGGTCATCTTTTTGAGAGCGATCACAAAATTTATCAAACTTCCCCTATCTTTGCCGAACGCCCTTTAAGATCAAAGCTTATGTCGTGTTCTTCCCAAATATAATTATTCTATCAATAGTAAAACTATCTAAAAAATGTAAGCTTATTGTCGCTATTTCACGAGAAATCTGGCTTATTTTTTAAAATATGGTATAAAAGGGCCTTCTATTTGAGTGTTATGCGCTATAATGCGCGAATCATTCAGATTAAATACGAGAATGGGGTTTTCGCCGAAGATGTCTGAAAAATTTAAGATATTAGTGCTTAATGGACCCAACTTGAACTTACTCGGTCGACGTGAGCCTCAAATTTATGGCCACCAAACATTAGCCGATATCGGAGCTCAGTTGGATCTCGATGCGCAACAATCCGGTGCCATACTGGAACACTTTCAGTCAAATCACGAAGGTGAAATCGTTGACCGAATTCATGCAGCCCTAGGCAACATCGATTTTATTCTGATTAATCCGGGTGCCTTGACCCACACGAGTGTCGCGCTTCGAGACGCGCTACTCGGTGTCAATATTCCATTTATCGAAATTCATTTATCTAATATTCATGCCCGTGAGCCCTTTCGGCATCATTCTTATTTGTCAGATAAAGCAATGGGAGTGATTTGTGGATTTGGCGCACAAGGGTACCAATTTGCATTAAGCGCAGCCATAAACCGGCTGCGAACAATCCAGAATAGCTAAAAGAGAGCAACATGGACATTCGTAAAATTAAGAAATTAATTGAACTGGTTGAAGAGTCAGGCATTTCTGAACTGGAAATTACTGAAGGTGAAGAATCGGTACGCATTAACCGCTATTCCAGTGCACCTGTTGCCGCTCCGCAACCGGCATTCTACAGTGCTCCGCAGCCAGTAGCCCCCATAGCTGCTGCACCAGCAGCACCTGCTGCGGATGCCGAACCGGCTAAACCATCTGGCCACATGGTACGTTCACCGATGGTTGGAACATTCTACCGCTCACCATCACCGGATGCCCCATTGTTCGTTGAAGAAGGTCAACAGGTGAGCGTTGGTGATACTTTATGTATCATTGAAGCGATGAAAATGATGAACCAGATCGAAGCTGACAAGGCCGGGACTGTCACCCGAGTCTTAGTCGGGGATGGTCAATCGGTAGAGTTCGACGAACCACTGTTCATCATTGAATAATAGAGGCAATTATGCTTGATAAAGTTGTCATCGCAAACCGTGGTGAAATTGCACTACGGATCTTAAGGGCCTGTAAAGAACTGGGGATAAAAACTGTTGCCGTTCATTCTACAGCCGACCGGGAGCTGAAACATGTTCTGCTTGCCGATGAATCCGTGTGTATCGGAGAACCGGCGGCTTCGGCCAGTTATTTGAATATTCCTCGAATTATAGCGGCTGCCGAAGTGACCGATTCGGTTGCAATCCATCCTGGATATGGCTTTTTATCTGAAAATGCTGAATTTTCCGAAATGGTCGAACAAAGTGGCTTTATTTTCATTGGCCCAAAAGCCGAAACCATTCGCATGATGGGTGATAAAGTTGAAGCCATTAAAGCCATGAAAAAAGCTGGGGTTCCTTGTGTCCCCGGTTCCGATGGCCCATTGACCAGCGACTCCCAGCGAAATATGGCCATTGCCAAACGCATTGGCTATCCAGTTATCATCAAAGCGGCTGGCGGTGGTGGTGGTCGCGGAATGCGCGTCGTTCGTCAGGAAAAAGATTTGGCTCAATCCATTGAACTCACTCAAGCTGAAGCCGGTGCGGCCTTCGGGAATAGTGTCGTATATATGGAAAAATACCTAGAAAATCCACGTCACGTAGAAATTCAGGTCTTATCAGATGGTCAGGGAAATGCAATTTACTTGGGTGAACGAGACTGTTCAATGCAGCGCCGTCATCAAAAAGTTGTTGAAGAGGCTCCCGCTCCAGGCATCACTGCGGATATGCGCCGTTATATCGGTGAACGCTGTAGTAAAGCCTGCGTTGAAATTAATTATCGCGGTGCCGGTACATTTGAATTCCTATATGAAAACGGCAATTTCTATTTCATCGAGATGAATACCCGTATCCAAGTTGAACATCCAGTAACCGAAATGGTAACCGGCGTCGATTTGGTGAAAGAGCAATTACGTATTGCGGCAGGACAACCATTGTCGATCAGTCAGGATGAAGTAAAAATTACCGGTCATGCGGTAGAATGCCGAATCAATGCCGAAGATCCAGAAACCTTCATGCCATCACCCGGTAAAATCGATAAATTTCATTCACCAGGTGGCCCGGGAGTCCGTTGGGATTCACATATTTATGCAGGTTACACGGTCCCCCCTTATTACGATTCAATGATCGGCAAACTGATCACGTATGGCGAGAATCGTGATATCGCTATCGCACGCATGAAAAATGCACTGGCAGAACTGGTGATTAGTGGCATCAAAACCAACATTCCGTTACAACAAGTTATCATGGAAGATGAAAACTTCCATAATGGCGGCGCGAATATTCATTATCTTGAGAAAAAACTTGGGTTAGAATAGTCAAGTCATATCAATACTCAATACTGATGGCCTCACTTATAATTAAGTGGGGCCACTTTTTATAATCAGGAACAACGATGCCTTGGATTCAACTCAAAATTAACGCAACCCAGCAAACAGCCGAATCTATCGGTGATCAGCTGATGGAACTTGGTGCCCAGGCCGTTACTTTTTTAGATGCACACGATACTCCCGTATTTGAACCCAAACCGGGAGAGACTCTCCTGTGGGGTGATACCGATGTACAGGGACTCTTTGCAGCAGAAACCGATATGGGCCCAGTAATTACCGCAATGGAACAGGCGGGCGCAATTATCGATCACAACTACAAGCTGGACCAATTAGAAGATAAAGATTGGGAACGGGAATGGATGAAAAACTTCCATCCTATGCACTTTGGTAAACGACTATGGATTTGTCCAAGCTGGTTACCGATCCCCGATCCGAATGCTATCAATGTATTGCTCGATCCAGGTCTCGCCTTCGGAACTGGCACCCATCCAACGACAGCCTTGTGTCTGGAATGGCTGGAAAGCCTTGACCTGACAGATAAGACCGTCGTTGATTTTGGCTGTGGTAGTGGAATTTTAGCCATCGCCGCACTGAAATTAGGCGCCAAACGTGTTGTAGGCATCGATATCGACCCACAAGCCCTAACGGCGAGTAAAGATAATGCCGAACGGAACCATGTAGCCGAACAACTAGAACTTTATCTGCCCAAAGATCAACCCGAAGATTTCCAAGCTGATGTCGTGGTCGCTAACATTCTGGCAGGCCCGCTAAAAGAGCTTCAATCCATCATCTGCGGTTATCTAAAAACAGATGGAGTACTTGCCTTATCAGGTATATTAAATGAGCAGGCAGAGGCTGTGAGTGCGGCTTATTGTACAGATATCGAACTTGATCCCGTTCAATCTAAAGAAGACTGGTGCCGAATTAGTGGCCGCCACTTAAACTGCTAAGCCCTGCCATAAAAACAGGGGAAAAATCTAGTCTTTTTTCTAAAAAATGTTCAAATAATGACCTTTTCAGAGAGGTCAAAAAGGCGTACACTACGCCGCCTTTGGACGTGATGAGAAAGGTATCGGTCAATGCAAATTGGTTCCTATCAACTGGACTATCCAGTGATATTAGCGCCAATGGCCGGCGTCACGGATCGGCCATTTCGGATACTCTGTAAAAAACTTGGTGCTAGTTTAACGGTCTCTGAAATGTTATCCAGTAACCCTCGGGTATGGGATAGCCGCAAGTCACGGCAGCGAATGGATCACCTTGGTGAACCTGGTCTGCGAAGTGTACAAATTGCCGGCTCAGATCCATCTCTCATGGCAAACGCCGCCCAAATCAATGTCGATAATGGTGCCCAGATTATTGATATCAATATGGGATGTCCGGCAAAAAAAGTGAATAAGAAGCTAGCCGGTTCTGCATTAATGCAGGATCCCGTCTTAGTGGGAAAAATTCTCACTGCGGTGGTGAATGCTGTCGATGTTCCGGTCACCTTAAAAATGCGCACCGGATGGGACCCAGAACATCGCAATGCAACTGAAATAGCCAAGATTGCTGAGGATGCCGGAATACAGGCATTAGCCGTACATGGACGAACCCGGGCCTGTATGTACCGGGGGAATGCTGAATACGCAACAATTGCTCAGGTCAAGCAGGCTGTGCGAATCCCCGTGATTGCCAATGGTGACATTACATCAACAGCAAAAGCGAAGCAGGTACTGCAGGAAACCGGAGCAGACGCGATAATGGTAGGTCGAGGTGCTCAGGGGAATCCCTGGCTATTCCGAGAAATTAACCATTATCTGGACACTGGCGAATTGCTACCGCCGCCAGATAAACAGGAAGTTAAACAGGTGATGCTAGAGCACCTAGAAAACCTCTATCGATTTTACGGTGAGCATTTAGGCGTACGAATAGCCCGCAAACATGTAGGCTGGTACGTAAATAATCACGATGATGCTGAAGATTTTCGCCGTGACTTTAACCGGATTGATTCGGCCCCGGCGCAGATAGCAGCAATTCTATCTTTTTAAATAATTTAAACTTATAACAGAAAAGAGCGACGAGTATGTTTGAGACTAACCTAACCACAAATACTCTTTCAACAATGACTACCACTGCAGGTAGTTCAGAGCCAAAACAACGCCCTCTGCGTGACTCTGTCGAGCAAGCGCTGCGTAACTACTTCGCGCAGTTAGATGGCGAAGATGTCACCGAATTGTATGAGCTGGTTTTATCCGAAGTTGAAGCACCTATGTTAGATGTAGTAATGCAGTACACACGCGGTAACCAAACTCGCGCTTCTATCCTCCTCGGCATCAACCGTGGCACACTGCGTAAAAAATTAAAAAAATACGGCATGAACTAATCTTAAAAATTTAGTTCAACCAAAACAAAGGCTTATGACTAAAATCATAAGCCTTTGTTGTATTTGCTACACACCGTGCTACACACAGTAAAATCCGTTCCTGCTTCATTTTCCTCGATTTTTCATTTTCAGATTTTTTCTCGGTAGATCTCGACTAGCTCACAAATCGGAACATTTGCGATCTCAGGCAGGTAATTTGGTAACAGATAATTCGAGGGAAGGAGTTTTTAAAAGGCTAAAGAAAGAACCTCTCGATCATGAAAATAAGTAGTACATAATGTTTTTCTATATCTAATGATATGAATTCTAAGCTATCAAAAACAGATACTTTGTCAATCAACAACTACAGTTACGGATCTGACCCTATGGGAAGACGGCTCTTGGATGTTAACCTTTTCTTCTGAAAATAAAACTATATTTCGCCCTGTTCCATACGAACTCTTAAAAATAATGCCATCATAAATGTCTAAAGATCTTAAGTACTCACAAATAAATTGTGTTGGAATATAATCTAGATGTGATTTTTCAGGCAAAACAGGTTTCGATAGCTCTTCAGAAAATTGTTGCAGAAGATTTAAGCACTTAAGGATACCCTCAATTTCATCTTCTTCGTACTTAAATAACGCCATTTTTTGCTTCGGAGCAGTTAAATCAACTAATGTTAAATCACAAGTAGCCTGAACTTCTGACAAATATAGAGTTGTAGTGGCATAGTGAATTTGGTCACTTAGTTAGAGGTGATATCATCACCTCATAAGTTAACAGGTGACACTATGACAAAACGTACAAGACGACTATTTAGCGCAGAATTTAAGTTAGAAGCTGCGCAGTTAGTCCTAGACCAAAACTACTCAATAACTGAAGCAGCCCAAGCTATGAATGTGGGCAAATCCACGATGGATAAATGGGTTCGCCAGCTTAGAGAAGAGCGCCAAGGGAAAACACCGAAAGCTTCACCTATGACACCTGAACAAATAGAAATTCGGGAATTAAAAAAGAAACTAGCTCGCCTTGAAGAGCATAATGAAATATTAAAAAAAGCCACCGCTCTGTTGATGTCGGACTCACTGAACAATTCTTGATGATCAAGAAACTTAAGCAGAGCTACAGCATAAAAACATTATGCGAAGTCTTCAATGTTCATCGAAGTAGTTATAACTATTGGCTTAAACGACCAACGGCAATTAATGCTGAAACAGTAAAACTGCGCAGCTTGGTGAGCGAAGCTCACGCCGCAAGCAATGGTTCTGCGGGAGCGAGAACCATTGCCGATATAGTCACAAATCAGGGTGTGAAGCTCAGCCGATACCGAGCAACAAAGCTTATGAGAACTCTTGGTTTAGTGAGTTGCCAAGAGCCAAAGCATCGCTACAGAAAGGCTTCACAAGAACATATTGAAGTTCCAAATCACTTGGGTCGTCAGTTTGCGGTTACCGCCCCAAATGAGGTTTGGGTTGGTGATGTTACGTATATTTGGACAGGTAATCGATGGATGTATTTAGCGGTTGTTATCGATCTTTTTGCCCGTAAAGTGATTGGTTGGTCGATGTCTCTATCACCTGATTCTAAGCTAACCGGCAAAGCTCTATCGATGGCTTATGAGTCTCGCGGTAAGCCTAAAGGTGTTATGTTCCATAGCGATCAAGGCTGTCATTATACTAGCCGTAAATACCGTCAATTATTGTGGCGTTTTCAAATAAAACAGAGTCTATCTCGCCGAGGAAATTGTTGGGATAATGCACCGATGGAGCGCTTCTTTAGAAGTCTGAAAACGGAATGGGTGCCAACTGTGGGTTATCGTAGTTTCGCTGAGGCTCAACAAGAGATCACCCGCTACATTATCGGGTACTACTGCCAACTTAGGCCACATCAGTATAACGGTGGCTTAACACCCAATGAATCAGAACGATTATATTGGGAAAACTCTAAAACCGTGACCAATTTTAGTTGACCACTACATTCATTATAAATTCGTCATAATCAACATAGTATACAGACCGAGATAATCCCCCAGATTGAATATATATAGGGCTATAATTTTTATTAACACCTTCTAATAAATCTTTTAAGTGGCTAACTCGTGTCGAAAGCAACTTATAAAAAGCTAAAATCTTGTCTGATTTCTGTGCAGGAGTTTGATTTACTAATCCAAAAACAACGGCCGATTCTTGGTAGGCTGGTTGAGCATAATGAAGATTATAATCCATCGCACTATTAGCATTGGCATAAATAGAAAGCACTAGCAGTGATACAAATATCCATCGCATCCAACTCTCCTTGTTCCACGTCTTCAACAAATATTTCTTTGCATACTACTCTGTTTGCAGATTCTTAACTACTGAACGGATATTTCAGGACGAACAACAATTCAATGTCTCCATACACTTATTCACAGAACTCCAAGGTGAGGCGATGCCTCACTCATGAGGTTTTAAGCTCAGTGATTTTTTCAGGAATTTTCAGAGAATTTCAAGACGGCTTTGCAGCAGTTCATAAGCGATTAATATTTTTCAGGCGAAAGGGTGAATGCAGATTCTTTGCTGCAGTAGCCATAGATAGCCCTTATCATGAAGATTGATATTAACGCTCTTTCAACATATATTTCAGCATTATATCTAAAATCGAATGTCAAAAACGTATGCTCCATTTACTGCTTAAGTCCTATTCTCGATGCTCTCCCAGCAAAAAAATCAAATATGACATTGAACTCATGAATCGATTCCATGCGAAAGGATTTCGCCGACTATCGAAATACTGGCAGCGACGGATTTACTATCGCTACGGTTGTGAAATTGTAAGAGGAGTCCAACTGGATCTAAAAAGTATCCACTTCCCACACTTACTCGGTATTGTGATTGGTCCCTATGCCACAATAGGAAAAAATGTCAGCATTTTTCAAAATGTAACGCTGGGCTCCAATAGCCAGAATGTCCGTGATATGCCCGTCATTGAAGATGATGTCAAAATCTTTAGTGGAGCGGTCGTTGCCGGTAAGATTCGAATTGGCAAAGGTGCCATTATTGGGGCTAATGCAGTGGTGACAATAGATGTGCCTCCGGGATGCTGCGTGACGGGTTCAAACACCATTTCAATGCGGAAAAGCTCACCCAGTCATATTCATTGAGTCTGTTTACATTTCGCGGTTCAAATCCGCTACGAGCCATACTCAATCACGGCATCCTAATTCGATGTTTTTCGCATTAACATTAAAACAAAGGGTTACATTTTTAAGCATAACCCTTTGTTATTTGAACCACGCCGAACTAAGCATGGGGAAATCCATTTCTGTTACATTTTTGATCATTGATTACGATCTGAACTGGTGAGCTAATCCATCTTAACAATGCGATAAGTACTGCCCTGACTCAAAAGGCGTACTTTATCACCTACCGCTAACGGTGCCTTGCTATCATCAGCTTGAACAACTGAGATGGTCTTCCCTGAATTCAAGGTGATGGTATATTCATGCGCGGTTTGCTGCGTTAATTTCTCCTCGGAAACAGCCCCAATAGCTAAACCGGCAATAGCACCTACCGCAGACATCAGCGCAGAACCTTTGCCACCACCAGCCGTTGAGCCTGCAATGCCACCAACCACGCCGCCAGCCACACCGCCAACTCCAGATTTAGTGCCCTCTATCGTTGCAGCCGATTTCTCAATAATGGTACCTATTTGAACATTTTGTACCTGCCTGGCCTCGGTTCGGGAATAATTTGTTCCCGTTTCGGATGATGGAACACATCCGGTCATAACGATCACTCCCAAGGCTAATACCGGGAGCACTTTTATTGCTGTTTTCATAATGTTCACCTCAACCAAAATGGTGTTCATATAACGACTTGATACCGCACCAACACGACAAAATTGGCTGCCATTGTGGTATTTCTATTAATGATAAAATTGAGGATCATTCAGGGCTCTTAGTGCAATAGCCGCTACTTGCTTTAGCTAAATCAACACTCATTGCCGCAAAAAACATCACCCAAAATCGGCATACTCTTCGTATTAGAACATATCGTAGTGGGATAGTTTCTCCTATTCTTTTCCAAAGTAAAAGTGCTGAATCAAGATGACCGAGTCTCACAAACTTCGACATCCGATATGGATTTATCTCGTCAGTTTTTAGCTTGATCTTTTCGCCGCATAGGCTTCAAACAACACATATTTGCCCCTTCATCCTTTTTTCTAGAATGAAGACGACTTCTTTAAGCGTTGAAGGATCAGAAACAGAGAACAGATTGAGCCAGTTATCACTATTTGAGAGCGCTCTGGTAGAGCTTTGCATAGCTCTGACTCTAAGTAGGGAGTCAGGTTTCTTGGAATATGAATGGATCTAAATGTTGAATGGGTCTAGAGCAAAGATTTATGGCCCAAACCATAAATCTTTGTCGTTTTCTCTTAGGCTATCGATGGGTATTATCGTTCATCTATCAGGGCAATTACACTGCGTTTTTCTTCAAAAATAACCCCAGACGAATGGTTAAATATAAGTTACTGAGTATTGTTCATTTTACGTTTTTTAATACTCATTAAACATCCGCTGAATTTCTTGAATATTATGCGTTTTAGTCAAAGCCAACATTAACAAAATACGAGCTTTTTGTGGATTATGCATCATGGCGGAAACAAAACCCGCTTTCACATATTTTCCCTTAGGTGTCACAATACCGCTATTGATCCGAGAACCAACAACAATCACCACTCCTTTTGCTTTGGCTTTTTCAAGACTTTCCATCGTAGCTACTGGCATATTCGCATGACCCACACCGGCATTCACAATCCCTTTGGCACCAGCTTTAACCGCCGCATCCACTAAAACCCCATCAGAACCAAGCGTCGTAAAGTTCACATCCACTCGAGGCAAGGTGTCTAAATTAGTGATATCAAATTCACTTTGAGTGGTATGTTTTTGCAAAGGAGTTGAAACAAAGAATGGTTTAAAATTCTGCATATATCCCAAATAACCAGTATTAGGATCTTTAAAAGTGGCAGCATTATCAGTATTGGTTTTGGTCACCCCAAACGCGCTACTGATCTGATCATTCATCACAACCATCACGCCTTTGCCTTTAGCTTCAGGACTAGCCGCTAGCGCAACGGCATTTGCTAGGTTAAGGGGGCCATCTGCACTTAATCCTGTTGATGGACGCATTGAGCCTACCAGAACCACCGGCTTATCACTTTTAACGACTAAATTTAGAAAATAGGCTGTTTCTTCCATCGTGTCAGTTCCGTGCGTCACCACAATACCATCGACTTTGTCGGATTTGAGCAATTGATTAATCCGCTTAGCCAAGGTCAGCCAGTTATCCAACGATAGTTTGGAACTTCCCACGTTATATAATTGCTCGCCAGTCACATGAGCAAAATTAAGCATCTCCGGTACGGCATCGATCATAGACTGAATACCGATGGGTTGATTCCCGGTACTCTTACCATAATCAGTCAGAGACATACTGCTACTACCACGGCTAGCGATTGTTCCACCAGTTGCTAAAATAACCACGTTAGGTTGGTTTGTTTTGGCAATCGATACCGACGAGAAAAGCATCATTACCGCTACGCCTAGAATTCTGAACAAAGTCATGCAACAACTCCATATACATAAAAAATTATTTGTTCCGATTTATTTCATATTACCATTACCACGATCATAGTTATGTTTTATATCAATAAAATTGAACTAAATCAGTCCGTTACATTGAGCAACCTTTATGCCATTTCAAATATTCATTTATCCGAATGCTGACGTCACCACATGGAATATAGAATGTAATCTGTGCACTAAATTAGTCCTCCTGCATAGTTATGGAGCATATCATGACCCGAAACGATATCGGTTTGACTAAAGAAGGAGGAGGGAAGGAGATACACAGACGATCAATTAACAACCAATAACTGACGAATGATTTAGCCACTCAAAGCTTTTTAAGCGCCCTGCTCTTCTTGTGCAATCATCTTATGCAGCAATCGAACAAATTCACTTCGCTCAGAAGACGAAAGCCGCTTTAAATAGGATTCATCTATCCCATTAGCAAGAGGCGTGATTGATTCCAATAAGGCATAACCAGCCTGAGTAAGGTACACACAGCGGCTACGTTTATCTTCAATATCTTGCTGACGGTAGATCAAATTGCGTTTTTCCATCCGCGCTAACATCTCGGCCAGAGTGGCTTTGGTCGATACGGCCGCTTCGATCAGTCCGTGTTGTTTAATACCGGGATCCGCCGCAATAGCCCGCATCACTGAATACTGCGGTTTGGTCACTGTCGAAAGCGCTGTTTGCCAACTCGCGGTATGTTCCTGAAACAACTTACGCATGAGGTGAAAAGCAATGTGGTCTAAATTGGCACGCATTCCTGCATCAACTGGTTGAGAAATTTTACTATTCGTAACACTAGCACAGATTCTGATGCAATTCTCTTTTCATACTCTCTTTAGTTCTTACACGATCTTTATTGATCTGGCACTATATCTTTATCTTATATTTCAGGTTAATGTAATTAAAGTTCGTATACGAACTTTATGTTTGAGAGAGGCAACATGAAACTAATCGTCGGCATGACTGGTGCAACAGGAGCACCACTGGGTGTTAGCCTGTTACAAGCGCTAAAAGCTATTCCAGAAGTTGAAACTCATCTAGTGATGTCTAAGTGGGCTCAAACCACAATCAAATTAGAAACTCCCTACACTGCCGAAGAAGTCCGGCAATTAGCGGATGTCTGCTATGCACCTAACGATCAAGCCGCCGCCATTTCATCTGGATCATTCAAAACCGATGGAATGATCATCATTCCCTGTAGCATGAAAACACTCGCGGGGATCCGCGCCGGTTATGCCGACGGTTTAATTGGTCGAGCGGCAGATGTCATCATCAAAGAGCATCGCAAACTGATACTCGTTCCTCGAGAAACCCCTCTAAGTACGATTCATTTGGAAAATATGCTCGCGCTATCGCAACAAGGCGTCCGTATGATCCCTCCCATGCCCGCCTGGTATACCAATCCAGAAACGATCGAGGATATTAAACACCATATTATCGCTCGGCTACTGGACCAGTTTGATCTGGAATACCCAGATACGAAACGCTGGCAGGGCCTCCCTCATCAATAACATTACACCTAACCATCCAAGGAGACAGATGATGGCATATGATGATTTGCGCGAATTTCTGCAATCATTAGACGAAAATGGTCAACTGCTCAGAATTACCGAACAGGTCAAAGCAGAGCCCGATATCGCTGCGGCAGCGAACGCCACCGGACGTATTGGTGAAGGGGCGCCGGCACTGTGGTTTGATAACGTCGAAGGATTTAATAACGCCCGAATTACGATGAATACCATTGGATCATGGCAAAACCATGCCCTCTCAATGGGTCTTCCGGCCAGTACCCCCGTTAAAGCCCAGATCGATGAATTGATTCGGCGTTGGGATCTGTTCCCCGTCGCTCCGGAACATCGAGATAATCCCCCTTGGGCCGAAAATACCGTTGATGGCGATGCCATTAACTTATTCGACATATTACCTCTCTTTCGCTTAAACGATGGTGATGGCGGCTTTTACCTGGATAAAGCCTGTACGATCTCACGAGATCCCTTAGCTCCCGATGACTTCAACAAACAAAATGTTGGGATCTATCGGCTGGAAGTTAAAGGTAAACGAAAATTAGGTTTACAACCGATCCCGATGCACGATATTGCCATTCATTTACACGCAGCAGAAGAACGAGGGGAAGATCTGCCAGTCGCGATCTCTTTGGGGAATGACCCGATGATCACCCTGATGGGCGCTACCCCACTTCGTTATGACCAATCCGAATATGAAATGGCCGGGGCGCTCCGGGAAAAAGCCTATCCTATCGCCACCGCACCATTGACTGGTTTTGATGTTCCATGGGGATCAGAAGTCATTATCGAAGGGGTCATCGAAAGTCGAGTACGTGAAATCGAAGGACCTTTCGGCGAATTTACCGGCCACTACTCAGGGGGACGGAATATGGCCGTCGTACGCGTCGATAAAGTATCCTACCGCACCGATCCTATCTATGAATCCCTCTATTTAGGGATGCCTTGGACTGAAGTCGATTATCTGATAGGCCCTGTAACTTGCGTACCACTGTATAAACAACTGAAAGCCGAATTTCCAGAAGTTCAAGCCGTCAACGCCATGTATACCCACGGCCTGCTAGCCATTATCTCTACCAAAAAACGCTTTGGCGGATTTGCCCGGGCGGTCGGTATGCGCGCCATGACAACTCCGCATGGTTTAGGGTATGTCAAAATGGTGATCATGGTCGATGAAGATGTGGACCCGTTCGATTTGCAGCAAGTGATGTGGGCAATGTCCTCTAAAGTCAATGCGGCCGGCGATTTGGTTCAGCTCCCTAACATGTCGGTTTTGGAGCTCGATCCTGGATCATCTCCAGCCGGGATCACTGATAAATTGATTATCGATGCCACCACGCCCGTTGCTCCTGACAATCGTGGCCACTACAGCCAACCGGTGAAAGATCTACCAGAAACCAAAGCTTGGATAAACAAACTCAGTGAACTCATCGCAAAACAGAAACAGGAGAATAAATAATGATTTGTCCACGTTGCGGCGAAGACCCCATTGAAACTCTAGCTAAATCACCTATTGCAGATGTATGGGAAGTTTATCAATGCCAGCATTGCCTGTATACCTGGCGCTCCACCGAACCTTTGCGCCGAACCTCTCGCGAGCATTATCCGGAACAATTCAAAATGACCCAAGAAGATATGGATAACGCCCCGATGGTCCCTTCAGTACCGCCTTTACTCAGTGATAAAGCCTGATTAGAGACCAAAGATCTCAAAAAGCCTCTGTATATTTCCAGAGGCTTTAAGGACTCTTAGCTCAAAATCGACCATTACTGAATGTTTTTCTTCCAGCTATCTGATTTAAACCATTTGTCGTAGATCCGCTGATAAGTCCCATCCCCTTTGATCTGCTTCATATAATTATTCAGCAAATTAAGGAACTGAGAATCTTCGGGGCGAATAGCCCACGCCAAGGGTTCATAAGTAAACGGATGTGCCAAATGAATGACTTTCTGGGGATGTTCTGTCGCATACATAGCGTTATACGGCATATCATACACGAACGCATCGGCTTGACCATTGGCGACCTGCAACACGGCATCGGCTGACGTATCATAAAGATCAATTTTAGCGTTATAGAGATATTTTTTGGCCCCTTGAGCTCCCGTCGTTCCCATCTGAGTAGCTACTGTATATTTCGAATTATTCAGATCTCGATAGCTGTGGATTTTATCTTTCAGCTTCGGTGAAATCAGAATAGATTGCCCCATCAACAAATAAGAATCGGCAAACGTCACACTCAGATTCCGTTTGGGAGTCACCGTCATCCCGGCAATAAAATCACACTTTCCGGTTTTAAGTGCTGGAACAATCCCATCCCACGCGGTATTGACCGGAACAAATTTAACCCCCAATGAATGAGCCAAATGCTTCGCAATATCGATATCAAAACCAATATACTGGCCATCTTTAGCCGTCATCTCAAACGGGAGGTACCCCGCCTCAAAGCATAAGCGTAACTGCCCTGATTTCAGAATACCTTCAACCGTATGATCGGCTGCAAAAACCGCATTGGTCCCCACAGTAGCATTGATCAAAACGGTGCCGATCACTAATTGATAGATTTGTTTTTTTATTTTAGGAAATAACATCTTTTGCAATTCCATTGTCATTATTTGCTCTCATAAAGTGCGCTTAACTTAACGGAATTTTAATCTGAAGGAAAGCCAATCTATTGGGTAACACAGGGCATTATCGGCGCTCTAATTAATGTGTTGAAGATATATCCGTCATTACGTCAGGCCTTACATCAACAAACCATACCGACTGCATTATTTCGCCTTGAATCACAGCTTCAACTCATGTCCCTTTTCATCTAAAAAAGTAATGATTACGATGAGATACTAGGATAAAGGCCCTACGAATATGAAACTTAACCATTGTTGCGATACATCAGCATTACAGCTGATAAAACGAGTTTATGAATCCAATGCCGACGTATTTGAAGTGTTGCAGTGCCCTGACTGCCACGGCTACTGGTTGTACCGATATTTAGAAAAAAATTGGTTCAATAATCTACAACTAAAAGAAAATGAATATGAAGCATGGTTTATTCCTCTGAAAGCTGAAGAATTAGCACAAATCTACGCAATGCAGCTCTCTCATATTCAAAATCGCGCGGGCTATATGCACATTACAACCATAGCCCCTTTAACCAAGAGTGTGGAATGGGCAAGATTACTCACGCCCCTCGAATAATGCGCCTGCAAAAAGCAAAGAAAATTGCATAACCGCTAACCCATCAAATGGAGGGATTCCCGGCTTAAGGCCAACGCCATTCTCAAAGAGAATCAACACCAGCCAAAAGCTAGGAAAAGTCACTGGATTTTATTTCTCTTATCAATTCATCATCTCATTCATACCTCCTTACTGAATGAAATATAATCATTGTTCCTTACGGCTAAATAACCGACTGACAAAGATAAAGAACATCGGTACAAAGAAAATAGCCAGAAAAGTTGCACTTAACATCCCACCAACGACGCCAGTCCCGATAGAGTGTTGGCTTCCGGAACCCGCTCCTGTGGAGATCGTCAGCGGTAAAACCCCTAACACAAATGCCAAAGAAGTCATCAAGATAGGTCGTAACCGCATATATGCAGCCCGGCTAGCAGCTTTCAGTAACGGCATTCCCTGTTCATGCAACGCTTTTGCGAATTCCACAATCAAAATCGCATTTTTAGCCGAAAGCCCGATCGTGGTTAATAATCCGACCTGGAAAAAGACATCATTGGTCAAACCGCGCCCTAACGTCGCTAATACAGCACCAATAACCCCTAATGGGATCACCATTAACACCGAAAGAGGAATCGACCAACTTTCATACAGGGCGGCCAATGCCAAAAAGACCACGACAATAGAAATGACATACAGCGATGGAGCCTGACTGCCTGATAGTCGTTCTTCATAAGACAAGCCGGTATACTGCAAGCCAATCCCAGATGGTAATTGAGACATAATCTTACTGATTTCCCGCATCGCATCCCCAGAACTATACCCGGGCGCAGGCCCCCCTTGGATTTCCACAGCAGGAACCCCGTTATAACGTTCTAGTTTCGGCGAACCGAAGGTCCAGTATCCTGAAGCAAATGTTGAAAACCGCACCATGTCTCCGTCACTATTGCGTACATACCATTTATCAAAATCTTTCGGGGCAATACGAGAATCCATGTCCCCTTGCACATACACTTTTTTAACTCGGCCTTTATCAATAAAGTCGTTGACATAATTGGAGCCCCAAGCTGTACTCATCGTCGAATTAATATCACTGATACTGACATGCTCAGCACGAGCTTTTTCACGATCAATCACTACCTGATACTGAGGTTCATCATTCATACCATTGGGGCGAACTCCCATTAAAATGGGATCTTGTGCCGCTAAGGTTAGGAACTGATCCCGAGCTCGCATCAGTCGTTTATGTCCAACTCCGGCTCGGTCCTGTAGGTATAAATCAAAACCACTGGAGTTCCCCAATTCAAGAATGGCTGGTGGAACAATAGGGATCACTAAGCCGTCTTTAATCGTTGCAAAATAACTCCGAAGTCGGTTCGCTAATCCAAATACACTGCGATCATGATGACCGGTACGGTCTTCCCACGGTTTTAGCGCTACAAACAACAACCCGGAACTCTGGCCTCGCCCCGCGAAGTTAAAACCATTCACGGCATAAGCAGAGTCCACAACGTCTTTTTCCTGAGTGAGTAAATGATGCGTAATTTCATCCAAGACCATCTGAGTATGCTGAGCGGAACTATTCGGCGGCATCGTGACCTGAATCGACATGACCCCTTGGTCTTCATCCGGTAGGAATGCCGTTGGAATTTTAGGGAATAACCAAATTAAGCCCCCAATAATCACTGCATAAACAATAAAGGAGCGTTTATTCCGATGAGCTACTGCTTCAACCGTATGCTCATATTTTTTCGACATGGAATCAAATGAACGGTTAAACCAGCCAAAAAAACCTTTTTGAGTACTATGCTCCACATGGCTGGGTTTCATAATGGTCGAACACAGTGCTGGCGTGAAAATTAAAGCCACTAATACAGACAATGCCATGGCTGACACAATCGTCACTGAAAACTGCCGATAAATAATCCCTGTTGCTCCACTAAAAAAAGCCATTGGAATAAATACAGCCGACAGTACAACCGCGATCCCAACCAGTGCCCCCTGAATTTCGCCCATCGATTTTCGCGTGGCCTCTTTGGCGGAAAGATGCTCCTGATTCATCACCCTTTCCACGTTTTCAACCACGACAATCGCATCATCGACCAGCAACCCAATGGCCAATACCATCCCGAACATTGTTAACGTATTAATTGTGAAGCCAAAAGCGGCCAGCACCCCAAAAGTACCCAGTAAAACAACCGGCACGGCTAACGTTGGGATCAAAGTAGCTCTAATATTCTGCAAAAACAGATACATAATTAGAAATACCAATACAATCCCTTCCAATAGGGTTTTTACCACTTCAAAGATCGAATCACTAACCACTGGCGAGGTATCATATGGAAAGACAACTTTTAACCCTTCAGGGAAATAGGGTTGAAGTTCAGCCACCGTTTTCCGAACGCCTTTGACGGTATCCAGCAAGTTGGCTCCGGTTGCTAAACGTAATGCAATCGCAGCAGAGGGATAACCATTGTGCTTGGTGGTAATCGAGAAATTTTCTGAACCCAATCCCACGGAGGCCACATCTTTCAGACGCACAGTGGAGCCATCTGCATTTACTTTCAGTAAAATATGCTTAAACTCATCGGCAGAAGTCATTCGCGTCATCCCCAAGACGGTCGCACTTAACTGCACGCCTTTACGGGCAGGTCTTCCCCCTAAAGATCCTGACGAAACTTGCACGTTTTCAGCCTGAATAGCAGCAATGACATCATCCGTCGTCAACTGATAACTTTCCAACTTATCGGGATCGAGCCAAATCCGCATCGCATATTGACTTCCTAACATTAAGAAGTCCCCTACACCTTTGGTTCGGGTAATTGGGTCTTTCAAATTCGAAGCAATATAGTCCCCGATATCCTGCTGATTCATTTTGCCATCGGTCGCATAAAGCGCCACAATCAACATAATATTGAGTTGATACTTAGCCACCCGCAACCCCTGTTGCTGCACCTCTTCCGGCAATAAAGGCGTAGCCAGTTGCAGTTTATTTTGTACCTGGACTTGTGCAATATCCGGATCCGTCCCTTGATCAAAAGTCACAATAATAGTCAGGCTACCATCGGAGTTACTTTCCGAAGTAATGTAGCGCAGTCCATCCAAATTATTTAATTGCTGTTCAATCACCTGCACCACGGTATCCTGTACTGTTTGCGCTGAAGCTCCCGGATAGGTGACCATAATCGCAATGGCAGGAGGCGCAATATCTGGATATTGGTTGATCGGCAATTTAAGAATGGATAATGCCCCGGCCAGCATAATCACGATCGCAATAACCCAGGCAAAAATCGGCCTGTTAATAAAAAATAAAGACATGAAGATCCCCTCACTCTGTTGAGTAACAGAGCGGTTTTATATGTACGAAAAGCGGCTATTCGCCGCTAAAACTGGTCGTGATATGGATGTTTTCAGCTTTGACCGGATTCACTTTCATTCCGCTTTTGACAAACTGGATCCCTTCAGTCACTACCGATTCTCCGGAAGTTAGACCTGACTCAACGATCCAGGTATTCCCTAGTGTCTGAGAGACGGTAATCGGACGCTGGGAGACAATATGATCATGACCGACCACCCAAACATAAGGCAATCCTTTAAAATTACGGCAGAGAGCTTGCTCTGGTAACAATATGGTATTTTTACGAATACCCTCCGCTATTTTGGCTCGCACAAACATCCCAGGCATCAGTAATCTTTCAGGGTTAGGAAACTGAGCTCGCAGGATCACAGAGCCAGTTCCGGGATCGACTGTAACCTCCGAAAATTTCAACGTTCCAGAATGGTTATAGGCCGCATGATCGCCCACTAACAAATTCACTTTAATTTGATTGTCACCCGCCATCGTCAACTGACCGGATTTGAGTTCCTGACGTAATCGCAGCAGATCTGTAGAGGCTTCACTAATATCGACATAAATAGGATCTAATTGATTAATCGATGCCAATGGGGTTGCCTGATTTGCATTGACTAAAGCCCCAGCCGTGACTGAAGAACGACCGATTCGCCCACTGATGGGCGCCAGAACTTTGGTATATTGCAGATTAATTTGGGCTGTTTTTAAATCCGCTTCAGACTGTTTCCACTGCGCCTGAGCATCATCATACTGTTGCTGACTAATCGCTTTCGCTTTTAATAATCCTTGATAACGGCGAGCCAAATTCCGGCTTGTTAACTGGTTAGCTTCGGCCCGAGCGACATCTGCTTCATAAATTGCTGGATCGATCTGATAAAGCTGCTGCCCTTTCTGAACGACAGAGCCTTCTGTAAATAGTCGTTTCTGGATAATGCCACTCACTTGAGGACGAACTTCAGCAACCTGATAAGCGGCAGTGCGGCCGGGAAGTTCACTGTGTAACAACACATTCTGAGCAGATAACTGATAAACACCGATCTCCGGTTGTTTGGGGGCCTGAACTGTTTCGGAATGCTGACAACCACTTAAGGTAAGCGCTAAACACACAATGCCGAAATAGCTCGAAAAATTCATAATATTCATATTGATAACATCTTTCTTTTAGATAAAGAACGGAAATGGATAGTAGAAATTATGCCAACTACATCACAGTTATTAAGGTAATTACACCATCATAATACCGCATAACGGTACAGATAATCACGATGTGATACAAAAATTTACATTTTTTATTTAAGTGATGGCGTTCTATAACTCTGGTAAGCTTGAGTCTGGATCTGTGCAAAACCAAAAATGCGACAACATGACTGAAGAAAAACCGGGGAAAAAAACAGGAATTCAGGTGATTGCCCGTGCAGCGGCTATCATGCGAGCACTGGGAGCAAACCCTAAAGGGCTCAGTCTTACAGCCATTGCGGGCATAGTCGAGCTGCCTCGCTCAACAGTCCAACGAATTATCTACGCATTGGAAAGCGAAAAACTCGTTAAATCGCTAAAACCGGGGAACGGCTACCAATTAGGACCGGCATTAGCGCTGCTCAGTCAGAAAAGCTATGGGGATATCATTTTACTCATCCGCCGTGAACTTCAAGAACTCAGTAATTCGATTGATGAAACGGTGGCACTTTCTTGCATTCGCAGTAATCAGATTTGTGTTATTGATCGCGTCGTAGCCGAAACCAAACTAGGCGTTATTTTTCCCCTAGGGTATTCCATGCCGGGGCACTCGACCTCCGATGGAAAAATCCTGCTCTCTACACTCTCGCAATCACTCATTTTCAAATGGGTAGGAACTCAACCTCAAAAATTCACCGAACATACTCTCCAGTTGGATGAACTATTGACACAGATTGCAACTATTCGTGAAACGGGGTTTGCCGAAGATCATGAAGAACACTCTTACGGAATTTGTTCAATTTCAACCTTACTCCCAACTTACATGGGAGACTTCGCAATTACAGTCGTCGCTCCCAAAGAACGCTACTTTAAAAATCTGGAGCACTATAAAGAAGCGCTGAGCCTCTGCAAAATAGCCATTGAACAAAATATCGGTTAGCAGCTCACAGTTGCTTTTTCTAAATAACCTTAAAAATCAACTGTATTTATGTTAATTACAAGTTTTTATACTAAAAACCAACCCAGTCCACCTTTTCTTAAAATTAAAGTAAAAATGATTTTATTTTTTGAGATTTTAGCTTAATCTGAGAAACGGCAGAGATACTCTATCTGCCGCAGATGTTTAAAGGTTACAACAATCAGTTGGGTAAATCTTAGGAGCATAATCCCACAGTCAATAGCTATACCCGATGCTTCATTTGCATCAATCTATAAATAATCTCTTAAGTAATACCGAAAATAAACCACAAACATCCTATTATCTGCTCAGCTTATTTACAATGTAAACTAAGCTGAGCTTCTTTTATGTATATGATTATTATATACATAATAACTAATTTCGAAGATAAAAAAAGCCCAGCATTAAGCTGGGCGAACCTTAGAAGCAAAAGAGCCCCACAGTCAATAGGACCCTGTTCTTGATAGAACATCTATTATAATATCTATTTCATTTAATATGATCAATAGTATTAATAATAACAATATCAATTTTTATATTATTGACTAATCCTTTATATATTTTTATATATTACGAATACCTAAATTCTTATCTATATTATATATACATATAATGATTTAACGACTTTTCAATCATATTTAAAAATACTAATGCAATCCAAAAGAATTAATTAATATAGAGCCTCATCCAAAAAACCGCCAAGTAAAATAAACATAACTAATTGATTATTAATGCTATTTATAAAAACCAATAATTAATTCCATCTTGAAAAGGCTTAACACTTTAGAGATATAAAAAATGCTATCTAATCTCACTTTATCATCTTAAAAAGTGTGGGAATATGCGTTATAGCGCATATTTGCTACAGAATCAGCTCTTTCATTCAGGGATATTCAAGTAAATACTGGGAGAATAAGGTATATCATTATGATTATTTATCACAATATCATGCTATTACATACACCTTCCGGAAATGATCAATTACAAATCTATCTATTAAAACTAACTCACTATTTAGTCTAAATGAGTCATCACATGACATTGCTCTCATCAGGTATTTTATTCATGTTAAATCAAAATTAAAAATATCTGATAGCATCTAAGTAATTGTTATTGATTATTTTATTATTTTATTATTTATTATTTATTAAGGACAGACTATTTACTAAAAAATAGAGCTATATTGTCCATCATTCCGATCGCTCATGGTCAAGCCATCTCACGATGTGAATCATATCGATGTGTTCTTCCCATATAGGCACTCACAAATGGTGAAGGTAGTGCTGATCATCTTATTGACCAATAACGTAACATAAGAACGTCACTTAACCCCAGGGTCGATTACAGGTCACGATAATCCGATAACCATTTCCATTTGATAATAAGCAACATCCGATTTATAAAAACAGTCGCTACAACGAGTAAATCCTAAACCCTGATAAAATGCACAGGCAGACTCCCGAGCATCACACCAAAGTCGAGAAACGGGCAGCTGATGCAGGACTTCAATAATATGCCGGATTAATGCACTACCAATTCCTTGCCGCTGAAACTCCGGTAAAGTTGCAAATTTACGTAAGCGAGCTTCATCACGTTCCACATAAATAGAAGCGACACAGACCAACCTATCTTCCAGAAAAACACCCCAATGAATTCCCTGAGCATCCTCTTCCAGACAACAAAACTCAACCGGCTTATCCGGCCATAACACCTGATGCCGAATAGGGATGACCTGTTCTTTGATCACTTTATGGATCTGCATACCGTCTCTTCTCTTTCAGAAATAGCCTTATCAAACCAGATAGGCCACTGTGTCCATTTTATGAACGCATACGATAGCCGAATAGATGGGAAAAACAAAGAATCTGTTTACAAATGGCAGGATTTTGCCATAAAAAAGATAGCCTTGAACACATCAAAGCTATCTGTATTTAAATGGCACACTAATCCGCAGTACAGCGGTAACTAGTTATTTGATCCGGATCCCCTTTCACATAACGGGCATACTCAGGGAACGGACACAGCGGTTGCGATTTCCCTCTAAATTGAGCCACACCATGGGCTGGTAACATTTGAGGAGCTTTACCGTGATCAAGCCAGTTTTCAAGTGCAGTCAATGGATCAAAGTTATCTAATGCCGGACCACCCCCACAATGAGTCATCCCAGGGATCATAAACAATCGCGCAAATTGCTGTGTTTGCTCCAGATTGCCATGACCAGAATTTTTGACTAACTGCTGATACCAATGTGCAATGTCGTCAGCGGAAAACACCGGATCCGAAACTCCCTGAAAGATAATTAATTTTCCGCCATGATGGATAAATGAACTCAAAAAAGTGGATGTCGCATCATTCATTGCCGCCATTTCACTCAGTTTTTGCGGATCTTTATCAAAATCAAAATCTAGAGAACTGAATGATTTAAGAGGGGGGGTCATAAAATAATGCGGAAGAGAATCCCCTCCCAGGGTGATGTTCCATGCATTAGAATATCGGGTTTTAGACGATCCCAATTTCCACATTCGCCATCCGCGGGTATTCACCCCTGCATCGTATGGCCAGCTGCTGTACAGTGCATTTCCTTGACTATCATGAGCTCCTTTAAAAATCTGATCGATCACCTGCACTTTGGCTGGCGTTAAACAGTTTTTATTTTGATCGGCTTTACAGGTCAGTGTCTTCACAGAAAAATGACAGGCTTGATAATTATTAATCAACCCATCTTTAATTCCATCCAATGCATCACATTGTTTTAATACGGCTTGACTGAGTAAATTTAAATCATCTACGGTTAACGCCTGAGCTAAAATCTTATCGCCATCTTTATTTTTAGGCGCAATCGACATGAGCAACTGGCTATCCCAAGCTTCACCGATGGAAGCCGCACTCAAATGAAATCCGGGATCACCGGCAATAATGCCATCAAATTGATTCGGGTAACGCTGAGCAGCCACCATGGCTTCCCGTCCCCCGTTTGAACATCCCATAAAAATAGAATGTTCTAATGACTGGCCATAAAATTGTTTACTAATCACTTTGGCCGCGATAGTAACCTCACCAATAGAGGCATAGGCGTAATTAATCCGGGCTTGTTGATCAAACCCAAAACTCGCCGTACGTTCCGGATGCCCACCATCCATACTGACAACCGTATATCCTCGGATCAATGCCGCTTTCGCGCGAGAACGATGACTGGGAATTGCCCCGATGGCTGGAGCCAAAAAACCATCCATCCCCCCTCCACCTTGGAATAACAAACTATGATTCCAGTCGACTGGAAGGCGCACTTCAAAATGAGTCCCATAATGCTGCTGATCCACACCTACATAAGGATTCAAGACTCCTTGCACCTGACAATGTTCTGGAAGATGTTCACGCCCTCCGGAAGCCCCTGTTAATGCTGAATGAGGATCCCGGGGCAGTGGTCCAACGGGCTGCCACTGTGCTTTGGTAATCGTCATCCCCGGAACTTTAACCTGCCGCAGTTGCTGACATGCCTCAGACCAATCCGTAGCAGCATGCACCATAGGAACCATTCCGACTAAGCAACATGCTCCGATGAAATAATTCTGAACCGAGTTTTTCATCGTATTTTTCCTTTATATCAAGTTGATAACATCGAACATAAAATAAATATAGATTTTGACGTGCTATAGATTAACGGCTTATAAATAAAATTATATTTAGTTTTTTCAATCTAAAATATAAATATACTTTATATATTTCATATTCAATAAAATGTCATTGACCTGGTGTTTTATAAATTTACCATTCATTTAATTAACATGAATATGCTATATATAACTTAATTTGACAGCAAAAAGATTACAAAAAACCAACATAACACGGTATGAGAATAGCTGTTATTTATAGAATTTCCCCAAAATTTTCAAATATAAAATAGCGTTAACACCGCTGAGCAGAGACAGTGACTTCCTTATATGCTTATTGAAGTGCGATTCAAACCTGATTAAGGCCCAGCAAGCGACCTCGAATACTGAGACCCCCGTTGCAGACACGCCCTCCAATTTTGTGCGTTTTCCTAAGGCCAAAATAAAATCCCATAAGTCAATCATTTTTGACATTTTTATTTTTAACTCACAATTAAATTGAAAATGAAAATAACAATCACTATCATTTGCAGTTTCAAAAAATAGGATGTCAATATCCATAAGGACTTAAAATAGTGAAGACTTGTACGCTAACCCCCTTGGCTCTTGCCGTCATAATGAGCACCATCCCTTCTTTTGCTGTATCGGCAGAACCGACACAAAACAACGCCGTTATGGTTGTCACGGCAAATGGTTATCAAAAGAAAATCACCGATTCTCCGGCATCCATATCCGTGATCTCACAGCAGGATCTACAAACTAAAAACTATATGAATTTAGGTGAGGCTTTAAGCGGCATTGAGGGGGTTGATGTCCGTAGTGACACGGGAAAAACCGGAAATTTATCCGTCAGTATTCGAGGAATGCCAAGTAACTATACGTTGATCCTCATTGACGGGGTCCGTCAGTCTGCCAGTACAGACACCACCCCCAATGGGTTTGGCTCTATGAGCAGTGCCATGATGCCCCCCATGTCGGCCATTGATCACATTGAAGTCATCCGCGGCCCCATGTCGACACTTTATGGCTCAGATGCTATTGGTGGGGTCGTCAACATCATCACCAAGAAAAATACGGATCGCTGGCATGGCAGTTTCAATGTCGGACACGATATTCAGGAACATGATCGCTGGGGGGATACCTCCAATGTAAGTTTCTATACTTCAGGCCCCGTCATTAAAGACAAGCTCAATGTTGTTCTGCGAGGACAAGTCAAACACCGACAAGGCTCAAGTATTACCAGTTTAAATAGTTCCGGCAGTGCCACTCGTTCACCGTATCCAACCGAGAGTGGCAACTACACGCTAGGAGGAAAACTCAGCTACAACACACATAGTTGGAACACCATTTGGATTGATGGACACGTTGCCAGACAAAAATATGATAACGATAAAGATCAGTTAGGGCCGGTTGGAACCAGTGGCGGGGGCTATGAAGACACACTACGCTATGAAGAAAACCAGTTGATTGTCGGACATGATACCGATTTATCCATCGGTGACTGGCATTCCGATCTCTCCTACACCACCACCCAAACGAAGGGTCGCTTACTCACATCTCAATCGATCGGACCCGCTTATGCTAGTGCGGTGGGTGATAAACGAGAGCTTAAAAACATCAATACTATTTTAAATACTAAGTTAGTCTCCAATGTCGGCCATGGCCATGTCACAACCATGGGGGGACAATATTGGGATGCCCGCATGAAAGATGGCATCGTCTTAACCACGACTGGCGAAACATTCAAGCAAAAATCCTATTCATTATTTGGTGAAGATGACTGGCAAATCATCGACCCATTAGATCTTACGGTTGGGCTACGCTATGAACACCATGACAGCTTTGGTGGACATTTTAGTCCCAGAGCCTATTTGGTATGGCATGCCTTGGATGATTGGACCGTTAAAGGTGGGGTTAGTACCGGTTATAGAACGCCATCTCTCAGTAATTTACATGATGGAGTCAGCGGTATTACCGGAAACGGAACCGTATCCACGATAGGGAATCCGGATCTGGATCCTGAAGAAAGCACCAACTATGAACTAGGTATCTATTACCAGAATGATGCTGACTTCAACGCCAATATCACCTTCTTCGTCAACCGCTATAAAAACGCGATTTCCAGTATCAGTGTTGATAGCAGTACCAATACCTACGTGAATATCGGCAAAGCCAGAGTAGAAGGCATCGAACTGGCCACCGCTTTCCCTCTGTTTACACCTGCACTCAATCTGAGCCTTAATTATACCTATACTCGCAGCCAACAAATTGGGGGAGACAATAATGGAGCACCTCTTCGTAGTACTGCACGAAATATGGCCAATGCGAAGTTGAACTGGCAAGTGAATGAGAAATTTAATAGCTGGCTCCAAGCTGAATATCATGGCAAAACACCACGTTACACCAGTAATTATAGGAATCTGACTAGTGTACAAAAACAGATTATGGATGAAAAAGGCAATCTGAAAGACTGGACAGTGATCAACCTTGGAGCCTCCTATCACCTCACTGAAGAGCTAACCCTCAATGGGGTTGTCAACAATTTACTGGATAAGGATTTCACCCATATGTCAACTTTCGGATCGGGCCGAAACACCGAATATGCAGGGGATTATTTTGATACCACTCGCGCCACAACCGGAACCGTCATGGCAGGCCGAAATTACTGGATTTCGATGAACTATCAATTTTAGGATAGATAGCTCAATTTGATTTCGATAGTTCGTTAAATTAAACCTCACGCAGATTATTAATTTATTTATAATCTGCGTATTCATATTGAATAACACTTCCGTACGACATGATTCATGGAATAAAATATAACCACAACCTAATTTATATTTTTAGCCAACCTGATCTAAAATACGCATGACTAAATGGGTTACCGATATATTCTCACAAGCCTGATACTACCCGCCTTAAGCCCCATTATTGCTTTATTTAAATACTCGCTGTGTTGCAAAACAGTACTTGAATTTTTTATTTGTTTTCTTATTCGAATGTGCACTACTCTTCGTTATCAATACTCCATAAGTTTATTACGACGACGAAATATATAAATGACGCTTTCATTCATTTCATACTTTATTGATGATCCACGTCCACACCGAGCATTTTTATGGGGAATATCATAGACAATTGAACTCAGGTATACAAAATGGCAGCGGATGTCATGACCAGAGTTCACTGCATGATACATCAAAAAGAAATCACAGCACAACCTATTGATATTTTTATAAAAAATACGGTGGGAATCACATTTTTTCTAGATCATGATGAACTTATATCTTGACGTATCCAATTCAATACGCTCATAGTTGAATAAAAAACAACCGCAACATGAACAAAAACGCTATAGCGAGTACGTTTGCCCTTAAATGTAACTAAATGTAACATTATATTTCATGCTTGACACCATCTGCGCTGCAGCACAACTAAGGGCAAGCTTTTCATTAATTTTATCAAAAAAAATTTTCCTTAAATCATCACGTAATAGCTGCGTATCGTCACATTTTTTTCGCACTATCATCGGTAATGTATTAGGGGAATAAGTAATAAGATAGTTTAGAACATCGTTTATTCTTTATACGGAAAACAGATATAAAAACGTTAAGAGATCAACGCATAAATTATCCGGTTACTTCAATTTATCTCATTATAGATATGGGGGAAGAAGCGTGAGTATAGCGATTATTATCGGCACTCATGGCGCCGCAGCAGAACCTCTTCTGCGTAATGCAGAAATGCTAATCGGTGAACAAGAAAATGTTTCGTTCATCGAATTTCGGCCGGGGGAAAATGCAGACACCTTAGTCGAAAAATATAAAAAATGCTTAGCCCAGTTAGATATTTCTAAAGGTGTTATGTTTTTAGTCGACACTTGGGGGGGAAGCCCATTTAATGCAGCAACCCGAATAGCCAATGAGCAAGATAACTACGAAGTCATTACGGGAGTGAATGTTCCAATGCTAACGGAAACATTTATGACTCGTGATGATGACCCATCATTAAAAGAACTGATTGAAGTTGCACTTGAAGCCGGCAGCGGTGGCGTAAAAGCCTTCAAAACACAGGTTGCCGCCAAACCCGCAGCAAAACCGAAACCTAAAGCGGCACCTGCTGCGGTGGCAGGACCCGGGGGCCATATGAAAATTGGTCTGGCCCGAATCGATGACCGTCTGATTCACGGACAGGTGGCGACTCGCTGGACGAAAGAAACCGGAGTCAACCGGATTATCGTCGTCAGTGATGAAGTTGCTAAAGATACGGTTCGTTCCACATTATTAAAACAGGTTGCGCCTCCAGGAGTCACAGCCCACGTTGTTGAAGTTGCAAAAGCAATTCGGGTTTATAACAACCCTAAATATGCAACCGACAAAGTCATGTTTTTATTTACGAATCCAACTGATGTCTTAGCGCTGGTCGAAGGCGGTGTAGAGATCAAATCAGTAAATATTGGCGGGATGGCTTTCCATCAGGGAAAAACCCAAGTCAATAATGCCGTATCCGTTGATGACAAAGATATCGAATCATTCAAACAACTTGATGCGAAAGGCATTGAGCTTGAAGTTCGTAAAGTGGCAACAGATACCAAATTACGGATGATGGATTTGATTAACAAAAACGCCTAATCGCATGATTCAACCAAAGGACTGTTACCTTTGTGATGAAGGAGAGATTTCATGGAAATCACAACCATACAACTTATTTTAATCTTCATTATTGCTTGCTTGGCTGGATTCAGTTCCATCCTTGATGAGTTCCAGTTCCATCAACCATTAGTGGCTTGTACATTGGTAGGGCTGGTTTTAGGGGATATGAAAACCGGGATTATCATCGGCGGGACCTTGCAGATGATCGCTCTGGGCTGGATGAACATCGGTGCGGCTGTTGCACCTGATGCCGCTTTAGCATCTGTTATATCTACTATTTTGGTTATCGCCGGTGGACAAAGCGTCGGTGCCGGTATTGCCTTAGCGATTCCTCTGGCCGCTGCAGGTCAGGTTTTAACTATTATTGTTCGTACCATCACTGTGGGCTTCCAGCACGCAGCCGATAAAGCGGCCGATGAAGGGAACCTAAGTGCCATCAGTTGGTTGCACTGTATTGCGCTGCTTTTGCAGGCCATGCGTATTGCAATCCCAGCAACAATTGTTGCCGTAACCGTAGGGACTGAAAGTGTTCACGCGATGTTGGATGCTATTCCAGAGGTAGTAACCAATGGTTTGACTATCGCAGGTGGCATGATCGTTGTTGTAGGTTATGGGATGGTCATCAACATGATGCGTGCCGGCTACTTAATGCCTTTCTTCTACTTAGGATTTGTGACCGCTGCATTTACTAACTTCAACTTAGTCGCTCTCGGTGTAATCGGCGTCATCATGGCCATTGTTTACATCCAGTTACATCCAAAATATAACCAAGCTCAAGTCGTTCAAGCTCAAACTGCAGATGACGACTTAGACAACGAATTAGATTAAGGAGTGTAAAATCATGGTCGATTCAACTAATCAGAAAAAAATCACCAAATCAGATATTTTCGGCGTCTTTTTACGCTCTAATCTGTTCCAAGGTTCATGGAACTTCGAACGAATGCAGGCCCTTGGCTTCTGTTTCTCCGTCGTCCCTATGATCCGCCGGCTCTATCCGGAAAATAATGAAGAACGCAAACAAGCGATCCGTCGCCATCTGGAATTCTTCAATACCCATCCTTATGTTGCCGCTCCGGTTTTAGGGGTAACACTTGCGATGGAAGAACAACGCGCTAACGGCGCTGAAATCGACGATGCGGCCATCAACGGGATTAAAGTTGGGTTGATGGGACCATTCGCCGGGGTTGGTGACCCAGTATTCTGGGGAACTATGCGCCCGGTATTCGGTGCCTTAGGTGCAGGTCTTGCCATGACAGGTAGCCTGTTAGGACCTATTTTGTTCTTCTTCCTGTTTAACCTTTGCCGATTGTTGATCCGTTATTACGGGGTCGCTTACGGTTACAAAAAAGGGGTGGAAATTGTCAACGATGTCAGTGGTGGCTTCCTGCAAAAACTGACCGAGGGGGCATCGATTCTCGGGCTCTTTGTCATGGGGGCGTTGGTTAACAAATGGACCCATGTGAACGTGCCGGTTGTCATCTCCAAAGTAACAGACCAAACCGGAGCAACCCATGTTACAACCGTACAATCTATCTTAGATCAGTTGATGCCTGGGTTAATTCCATTGCTCTTAACTTTAGGATGTATGTGGCTGATGCGTAAAAACGTCAACCCACTGATGATTATCTTAGGGTTCTTTGTTATCGGGATTGTCGGTTACTGGATTGGCCTGTTAGGTCTGTAATTAAAACACAGGAAACAAAAGAGACCGGTGCAAATCGGTCTCTTGCTGTAAGGAGCCTGAATGACATTCACAAATATTGGATTAATCGTCTTTATTGTATTGCTGTTTGGATATGCGATCTATGACGAGTGGATCATGCCTCGCCGCAAGGGAACCACACTCCTGCGAATTAAGTTACTCCGAAAAACCCGCTTGGACAGTCTGATCTTCGTTGCTCTCATCGCCATCTTGCTCTATCAGAATATCGCATCACACGGCAGCCATTTCACGACCTATTTATTAACCATGATTGGCGTCATGTCCATCTATCTGGCCTTTATTCGCCATCCTAAACTACTCTTCAAATCGCACGGATTTTTTTTCGCAAATGCCTTTATCGACTATAAACGTATTAAAACCATGAACTTGTCAGAAGATGGTGTTCTGGTTTTCGGGTTAGATTCAGGGCAACTTCCGATTGAACTGCATAACATCGATGACCTAGATAAAATCACTGAGTTATTCGATTTTCAAAAAAAGCCCCAACCTCGAATCGCCTGAACCAATTCATAACGCTCATTCTATTGTGCAAAAAACTATCCAATCTTTGGTCGATATATCTGATCTATAGATTGGACAAGACTGACGTAGCTTCATTATGAACAGATCATTTAAGTACATTTCTAATACAACTGTCGGTAACACTTGATGAGTGATACAAACCAACCACGACGAAGTTGCAGGGAAGGTTCATTAGCCATGGAAAATCAAACACCGCCAACAGAAAATATCAAATCAAAGATCACGCAACCGCACAGCTGATAAAAATAAAATATTTTTATCAGCAGAATCCTTTTTTTTTCATTTGCACTGGTTACACTAAATCAGAGAGCTAGTCTAAAGGACAGACCACTAAAGAAGGATTTTTATGCGTTCTCTTGTTATGATAACGATCATTTCTACTCTTTTTCTACAAGGATGTAACGGTTACCCACCGCCGCTAGATCCCAAGCGTTTTGATAATACCACTTGGCGAGCAACTTCACCGTTTGACTCCCATAACTATCTTCAATTTACATTGTATAAAAAGAACAACCTGTTGGCTTTATATGGGAAGGGGGGATGCCATAAAATTACCGGGGTCATGCGAATTGAAGGCATTCGACTTTATCTAGCCACCCCCCTTTACGATAGCTATGAAGGAAGCTGTACCATCCAAAAGGATCGCATGATCAAACTTTATATCAGCGCCATCAAAGCAGGACTTATTTTCGATAGTGGCGATCTCTACACCAGCGATGGAGGCGTTGCCTTTTTTCACCGACCATCGCAACCTTTAAAAACCCCAAATTAATGAGCCTGTTTACGTAAAGGGAACCACGGCTCTTTGACAAAAGCCCGTATCATCAAAAATGCCAATAAACAGCTTAAAATGATTTCGATAGAATTAAAATCCCACAGCGACGAGCCGTGCATTACACCACGAATCGTCCAATGGAAATAAGCAACCAGTTGATCTAAGCCGGCGCCGAAAATAAATGCCGTACCAATGACGCCGGTTAGATAACAACTTAATACGCGTAAGCCCATCTCTTTACGGATCAAAGCCAGCGTTGCAATATTAGTGGCGGGCCCGGCTAACAGAAACACCAGCACCGCTCCCGGCGAAATCCCAGCGATGAGAAATCCAGCAGCCAGCGGGGTCGAACCGGTCGCACAGATGTACATTGGGACACCAATGACCGCCATAATCAGCATGGCTACCCCTCCGGATCCCCACTGCTCTAGCCAACTGGCCGGAAGATAACTTTGAATAATAGCCGCAAAAATCAATCCAACGACTAACCACTTGTATGTTTCAGCCACCATTGAACCAAACGCAAAGCTAAAAATACGTTTCCACAAAGGCGACTCATGCGGAGCCGATGTTTCTTTCCCACAACAATCATCATGACACCCGTGTTCGTCATGCGGATCTTGTGCGCTACAGCAGCCACCATGGCATGCCGAAGTTTGATCCGGCTGCGGTTGTAATACCAACGATGACATCATCAAAGGAGAGGCCGAAGCATTGACAGGGCTCAGTGGAGCCTTAATCTGCGTCACAGCCATTTTCTTCGGTTGTGAACGCTGATCTAA
This sequence comes from Celerinatantimonas marina, assembly GCF_046054165.1. Taxonomy (NCBI): domain Bacteria; kingdom Pseudomonadati; phylum Pseudomonadota; class Gammaproteobacteria; family Celerinatantimonadaceae; genus Celerinatantimonas; species Celerinatantimonas marina. The sequence continues at coordinate 60,696 of NZ_JBFNXK010000004.1, forward strand.
ACTCACCAGCGTTCCAGCGACAATGGCACTAGCAATGGCCGCGATAGGTCGAGTTATCGCTAATACCGGCCCTAATAAGGCATAAGAAATCGCAATAGAATCCACCCCAGTTTCTGGGGTCGAAATCAAAAAAGCAGTCGTGGCACTTTTGGAAGCCCCCCCTCGCCGCAATCCTAAAGCGGCCGGTAACACGCCACAGGAGCACAAAGGTAAAGGCGCCCCGATCAGAGCGGCTTTAAGTATGGTAGTAAAATGCTGATCACCTAAATGACGTGCCATCCACTGCGCCGGGATCCCATATTTAATCACGGCAGCCAATAGATAGCCGAATAACAACCACGGCGCGGCTTCGATAAATAAACTGACAAAATTATTCCATAAGATCATCTAAAGCCTCCAAGATTGAACAATGGATCGCACTTTCATCTCCCCCACAACACACCGTACTCAAATGTGATAAAGACGCTTCAAAATTCTTCAATTCCGCCAGTTGCTCCCGCACGATTTCGAGTTTGTTATCGATCACCTGCCGGACTTCCCGACAGGAAACCGTCTCTTTATACTTACGAATTTCAACGAGCTCTCGCATATCCGCATTGGATAAACCCGCATTTTTACCCCGTAAAATAAATCTCAGTTGCCCTAAATCCTGCGGTGAATACAACCGGTAACCATTGGTCGCTCGGGGCGGTGCCGTGAGTAATCCTTGACGCTCGTAAAAACGAATAGTCTCTGTCGTGACCCCGCATAATTGGGCCAATTCGCCAATACGATACATAAATCCCCCAAGTTCCATGGTTTCAATGTTAAGTATAAACCTTAAAGCTAACTCCAAGGTCAAGGGGGATTGCATACTATTTGAACAAAATTTAATTAAATTGGCCGAAACATCGCTTTACGGATTGGTTTTCGGGTAAAATGAAGCCTTGAAAACGGCAGTCCCCCCTGCCCTTAACTTGTCAATGTTAGAGGAATAATCCCGCAATGGAAAACGCTCGACCGATTCGACGCGCCTTAATCAGTGTTTCTGATAAAACAGGAATTGTAGAATTTGCCCGCTCTCTTGAAGAACGTGGCGTCGCATTACTTTCAACCGGTGGTACCTGCAAATTACTGGCCGACCATGGTATTCAAGTCACTGAAGTTTCAGACTATACCGGTCATCCAGAAATGATGGATGGTCGGGTGAAGACACTTCATCCTAAAATTCATGGTGGTATTTTAGGTCGCCGTGGCATCGATGATGCTGTCATGCAAGAACATGAGATCGATCCCATTGACATGGTTGTCGTTAACCTATATCCATTCGCCCAAACCGTCGCCAATCCGGATTGTACGCTGGCCGATGCCATTGAAAATATCGATATTGGCGGTCCAACCATGGTCCGCAGTGCCGCTAAAAACAATAAAGATGTCGCCATCGTTGTGAATAGCAGCGACTATCAGCGCGTTTTAAATGAAATGGCAGCCCATAATAACTCGCTCACCCAAGCGACTCGGTTTGATTTGGCGATTGCCGCCTTTGAACATACCGCCGCTTATGATGGCATGATCGCTAACTATTTCGGAACCATGGTCCCGAGTTACGGCGACAGCGAAGGCGATCAAGAATCTCAATTTCCTCGGACCATCAACTTCCAGTTCCAGAAAAAACAGGATATGCGCTACGGTGAAAACAGTCACCAACAAGCGGCTTTCTATATAGAAAAAGAAGTTCCTGCAGGAAGTGTGGCCTGCTCAAAACAGCTGCAAGGCAAAGCACTGTCATACAACAATATTGCGGATACCGATTCAGCATTGGAATGTGTAAAAGAGTTTGATGAACCGGCTTGTGTCATCGTCAAACATGCCAACCCCTGTGGTGTGGCCATTGGCGAAAATATTCTGGATGCCTATCTACGTGCATTCAAAACCGATCCGACCTCCGCATTCGGCGGCATTATCGCCGTTAACCGTGAATTGGATGCTGAAACAGCAGAAGCCATTATCAGTCGCCAATTCGTTGAAGTGATCATCGCTCCAAGCATCAGCAGTGAAGCCAGTCAAGTCATCGCAGCGAAGAAAAATATCCGCTTACTGGAATGTGGACTTTGGCAAGGCAAACCTCAAGGTTACCAGTTAAAACGAGTGAATGGCGGTTTGCTGGTTCAGGATCGAGATAACGGCATGGTGCCACGGGATCAACTGAAAGTGGTCACCAATCGTGCCCCGACAGAACGGGAACTCAACGATGCCTTGTTCTGCTGGAAAGTCGCAAAATATGTTAAATCAAATGCGATTGTCTATGCTAAAGAAAATATGACCATCGGTGTCGGAGCTGGTCAGATGAGCCGGGTTTACAGTGCTAAAATCGCGGGGATCAAAGCAGCCGATGAAGGATTGGAAGTAGCAGGAAGTGTCATGGCTTCTGATGCGTTTTTCCCATTCCGAGATGGTATTGATGCGGCGGCCGAAGCTGGAGTGACCTGTGTGATCCAACCTGGGGGCTCCATTCGAGACGAAGAAGTCATTCAAGCTGCAAATGAACACGGCATTGCCATGATCTTCACTGGTATGCGCCACTTTTTCCATTAATCACCGGGCAAGGCTTCGGCCTTGCCAATCTCTGATAGCGGACAACTTATGAATATACTCATTATTGGCGGCGGTGGCCGAGAACATGCTCTGGCTTGGAAAGCGGCTCAGTCACCTCAGGTACAACAGGTTTATGTTGCTCCAGGAAATGCCGGTACGGCCTTGGAACCCAAGCTCACAAATGTCGATATTGCCGTTGATGCCATCGACGACTTGATCCAATTTGTGCAAACCCATGCCATTGAACTGACCATTGTAGGGCCTGAAGCGCCGTTGGTAATTGGGGTCGTCGATGCCTTCCAGAAACAAGGGTTGGCCATCTTCGGACCAACTCAGGCAGCCGCCCAGTTGGAAGGTTCTAAATCATTCACCAAAGACTTTTTAGCCCGACACCATATTCCAACCGCCCATTACCAAACCTTCTGTGAAGTTGAACCGGCACTCGCGTATCTAAAACAACAAGGGGCACCGATTGTCGTCAAAGCCGATGGCTTAGCTGCGGGTAAAGGTGTCATTGTTGCCATGACAGAATCTGAAGCTGAAGCGGCCATTCGGGATATGCTTTCCGGAAACAGCTTTGGCGATGCCGGAAGCCGAGTCGTCATTGAAGAATTCTTAGAAGGTGAAGAAGCAAGTTTCATCGTGATGGTTGATGGTGAACATGTACTACCAATGGCCACTAGTCAGGACCATAAACGAGTCGGTGATAACGATACCGGCCCGAACACCGGTGGTATGGGAGCCTATTCCCCTGCGCCAGTAGTCACGCCCGAAATTCATCAACGAATAATGGACGAAGTGATCTGGCCAACCGTGAAAGGCATGGCAGATGAAGGGAATCCTTATACCGGATTTTTATATGCCGGATTAATGATCGCTGAAGATGGAACCCCAAAAGTCATTGAATATAACTGTCGCTTTGGTGATCCGGAAACACAACCGATCATGATGCGCTTGCAGTCTGATCTGGTGATGTTATGTCAGTCTGCGTTAGCGGGTTCCTTAGATCAACAAACCGCTGATTTTGATCCTCGGCCATCGTTAGGCGTGGTCATCGCAGCGGGAGGATATCCGGGAACCTATGCTAAAGGAGAAGTCATTCATGGACTGCCGGATATTCATGAAGCATCGGCTCATTCAGACAGCAAAGTGTTCCATGCAGGAACGCGTCTCAATCAAGATCAAGTCGAAACTAATGGTGGGCGAGTACTCTGCGCGACTGCGCTCGGTCATTCGGTTTTAGAGGCTCAACAAAAAGCCTACCAGCTTGCTCAACAAATCAGCTGGAAAGACTCGTTCTATCGTCACGATATTGGCTATCGAGCCATTGCCCGAGAAACGAACGAATAATCACTTAAAACTAAATTAGCCGCCATCTCAGGCGGCTTTTTTGTGTTGCAAATCACAGCTTTTCACCGCATAAATCCTCGTTGGATCATAGAATCAATAGACCTGTTTTCACTCAAACAAATTTTCTATAAAAAAATATTTATTAGAAAAAAACGGCCTAAAAAAAGCTTTTTTTCTACTTTACTCCCCTATCAACTACTGCGACTATCGCTCTACACGCGATGCTTTTCTCGCGCAGACTGAGTCAGGTTGTACTCATCCCACAATCTGACCTTAGATTCAATGTTGTATTGGAGTGCTAGGGAATGAAACGATTAAATCACCCTCAATATGATGATGACGAATGGATGGACGAGGATGATCTAAAACATGCTCGCAAAGGTCATCAAAACCACCGGGGCCGTAATAAAGGTCAGGTACGTCGCAATATCGAAAACTACCGTGAAGATAAACAACTACGGGAAAATTTGCGTGAGGGTTATGACGATTAACGATTAATATTCCAGTGCTGTGGGAAAACCACCATCAGTAGAAAGCCCGCTTAGCGGGCTTTTTTACAGCTTCTGATAACAACCCCAAGAAATCAGGTGAGATCCATCCCTAGTATCCGTTAAAAATCAGGCCCCTAACAAAATGCATCTTTAGCAATTTAGAAGCTATTTCTACCGAGATTAATCCAGCTCCTGAACCTAAAAAACGGTTCTGTATTGACATCGAATTCAAAAAAAAGACATCAGCATCTCACTAGCATTGGGATACCTTATTTAAATTCAAAATTTAAGGATTCAAACGTAAAATTTTACTCGCGGATCGAGCCGATCAAGCATCCTGAGAGGACATCAATCAGATGAGTCAATGAATCGCTGCGACACTTTGATCCTTTGAAAGTGGCTAGAGCGCTATGAATCGATCTCAAAACGCCGCAACATTTATTCACCCATTAATCGCGTTCTGAATCATCACTCCAGAAACGGACCGAAAGCCGCCGTACTAATGTTGGTTTATATAAACCAGCTCCTGATGGAGGTGTTGCATGATTGGCTAAACAAATCGCAATCTCAGCCGCTTTCTGAGCCATTTGAGCCATCGGATAATGAATCGTGGTTAAACGAGGATATAAATAACGAGCGACTAAGGCATCATCAAACCCCACCACTGAAACCTGTTCCGGAACACGCATATGGTTATCGTTCAGAATGGCCATTGCCCCGGCCGCCATCGAATCGTTGTAACAAATAATCGAGCTGATATCGGTTCGATGGTATAACAGCGACATCATCGCTTGCTCCCCACCTTCGTTATCCGGTGCGCCATAGACAATCAACTCTGGATCAAAATCGATCCCATGATCGTTTAATGCATCTTTATAGCCATCCAAACGATCTTCGGCATCTGAAATCGCATGATTAGAACATAAAAAGCCAATTCGACGATGCCCCTGAGAAAGCAAGTGTGTCGTTGCTAGCCACGCACCATATCGGTCATCTAAAGCTAAACAGCGATCTTCAAAACCACGAACCATGCGGTTGATGACCACCATTCCGGGGATCTGATTAAAATATTCAACTAATTGCTGATCCGTTAACATTTTGGCGTGTACAACCAATGCACTACAACGATGACGCTGCATTTGCTCTATCATTTGCTGTTCACGCTGCGCATCATGATAGCCATTCGCAACCAGCAAAAACTTCATATGCCTCATTGCGACTTCATCCGTTGATTTCACCACCGCTCCGAAAAAAGGATCCGAAACATCGGCCACAACCAAGCCCAACATTTCCGAGTCCTGATGGGCAAGCGCCCTAGCACTGGCATTAGGCTGGTAATGCAATTCTTGCATTGCCTGGCGAACTTTCTGCTGTGACACGGCACCTGCTTTGGGTGAACCATTGATCACTCGTGAAACCGTTGCAACAGAAACACCTGCCAACTGGGCAACATCTTTTATCGTAGCCATAACCCCTCTTTAAATTATCGTAGAGTCCTTTATGCTGTAACTATCTTTTACTCTGCTTCAACGTTAATCATGCATAAAAGCAATCAATCTCGATGATCGAATAACCTTATAGTTATTCGATATATTAATTATAACTTAGAGTAAACGTTTCCACACTACTATGGAGTTGCGCTATGTCATATATTTTGATAACCGGTGGCACAGGTTACATCGGTAGCCATACCTGCCTTCAATTAATACAAGCTGGATACACCCCAGTCATTTTAGATAATTTCATCAACAGTAAACCTGCGGTTCTTCAGCGCATCACTCAACTATCGGGTCAAACCCCGATAATGATTGAAGGTGACATTCGCCATCGGCCCACCTTAGAGAAAATTTTCAAACAGTATCCGATTGAGGGGGTCATCCATTTCGCCGGACTTAAAGCCGTTGGGGAATCAGTCCAAAAACCCATTGAGTACTATGAAAACAATGTTGCAGGAACACTGACCCTATTAGAAGCGATGCAACAGGCCCAAGTGAAACGGATCATTTTTAGCTCATCAGCCACCGTTTACGGGGATCCCGCATCCGTTCCCATCCGAGAAAGCTTTCCGACCCTATCCGCGACCAATCCTTATGGGCAGTCGAAGCTCATGATTGAACGAATACTGCAGGATGTAGCCCATGTATCCCCCGATTGGTCGATTACCCTATTGCGGTATTTTAACCCCGTCGGTGCTCATCCCAGTGGATTGATGGGCGAAGATCCACAAGGGATCCCCAATAACCTGACGCCTTACATTACCCAAGTTGCTATCGGAAGACGCGAACAGTTGTCCGTGTTTGGTAACGATTACCCCACACCTGATGGCACAGGCGTTCGCGATTACATTCACGTCATGGATCTCGCCGACGGGCACGTCGCAGCCCTCAAGCATAAGTTTTCCGAAGCGGGAGTACATATTTATAATCTTGGAACAGGTCGCGGATACAGCGTACTTGAAGTGCTCAAAGCATTTGAGAAAGCTTGTGGTCATTCTATTCGCTATCAATTGAGTCCCCGCCGTGCAGGCGATATCGCAGAATGCTGGTCTGATGCCAGTAAAGCGGCGACAGAGCTTCACTGGCAAGCTCAGCGCTCATTAGATGATATGGCGCAAGACTGTTGGCGTTGGCAAACAGAGAACCCTCAAGGGTATCCCGACAACGTATAGCCCTACCTAACGCCAATGAGGCACCGTTGATCACTTCGAGTTGAATGGGGATCAGTAAAACGCATTTTGAACGCGATGCGATCTGTAACGCGATAGATTAGGTTACAGGGAGCAGCGTTCATTATGCGTATCAGTACCTCGCAGAGCAGTGTCTCAGCCAGATTGAATGCGGCTTTATAATGTTAATCCCATACATTTCATACCCCGTCCACCGTTTATCCCCTCAAGCTTTAATGATATGACATGCGATACATACTCAGATATTAAATGTATATTACAAGTTAATATCCTTATAAATTATCCGTATAACAAGCGAATTAGAACGTGAATACTATTTATTGCCCTATCGATTTATTAAGTTAGGGGAATATAAATAATTCAGTAAATTATGGTTCGATCTCTATATGACCGAGGCTAAATTTAATTGATTAAATAAATGGTTTGCATGAATTGATAAAAATAAATATATTATTTTTCGTAATATAAACCTTTTATTATTTCAATATGTATCTATTTAATTCTAATTGTTTCCAATTGAAACAATTTTGAAATAATCTATTTTTCTTTGCCTCACTTAAACTTAATCTATATTTATTTCATTATGTGATAAATATCACACTTAATTCTCAACAACAAACTACTCAATATAAGTTGACGTAATGTTGAATCGACATTTATTTAGCTATATTAGGAATATTAAAAATAAAAAATTGATTTGATTATGACCTATTCACGTTAGCAAATTGACAATAATTCGAGGGAATTAGGAGGGATTTTAAGATGTACTTCTAGATATGAAGTACATCTTATTCAAATAAAAATAGCATCACCGCATCAAATCAACGGCCTTATTGCTGTTGAGATAATGCCTGAGCAAAGATCTGACTGGCATCGTTAATACCGTGCTGTCTGGCCTCTTTATAGAGCGCTACAGCCCGATTATAGTCATTGGCTTTTAAAGCCTTACTGATGTCATTAAACAGGCGCTGCTCCTCCATCTGGACTTCATAAGGTTTAGATGAATAGAAGTACTGTTTTTTCAAAGTACCTACGATCGGATGCTTTGGCAACGCTTTGTCAGGCGTCAATACATGACCGGATGCATCACCTGAAGTCGCAGGAACCGCCACTTTTTGAGAATACTGATCCTGTACAACCGTCGAAGGCATCGCCACAACAACTGGCTGAACGGCCGATGGCTGAGTGATCGGAGCCTGAGCGGCTGGCGACGATGGAGCTTGGGCTGATGATGGCTGCTGTGCACTCACCACTTCAGTAGAGCTTCCGGTTTGAACCTGAGCTTCTAACAAGGAAACCTGTTGCACTTTCAGCGAAAAACGTCCAAAAGGCTGTAAATGAATCATTTTATAACGAATCGGATCTGGTGGTGCCGCAAAGGCATGGGCCCGGTTATAAATGGCCAGCTCCGTTTCAACCTTAAACTCATCCGCTAACTGATCCTGAGGCTGATAAATGACCAGATAACGATGTTCTGGCCCACCCATGGTCAGCTGTCGTTCAATGTCACCTTGCAACATGTAATGATTGGGTTTCTGTTTAAAAAATTGATTATCTAAAACACCAGTCACTTCAAATTTATCATTTAAAACAACGATTTTTGGTAAGAAAAGAGATTGTGAGATATCAAAATCGATGGTCACATTGTAGTAACTGTATTTGGAAGGCGATTCCAATTTAAAGGCTTTAAAAAATGAACGCCCTTCTTCAAACTTAAATACCGATGATTTCGGTGTGACGGACTGCAAATACTCCCCTGAAGCCTGAATCGTCTGATAAGGCAATGTCGCATATTGCTGACAACAAACGGAACTATTTTTGATCAAATTAGTATAATCAGATGGCGTAATATCACTGTAATCCTGCGACTGAGGATCCAACATACTACTACACCCTGTTAAAATTCCAGCCAAACCAAGTACGACCAATGCATGTTTCATAGAATCCCCAATTTGATTTGGCCGGGCATATGCCCGGCCAGCGCTTTAAACTAAGATGGAAAGAATGGTCAGCTTACCACCAAACTTCACCTTGAACACCGTAACGGAAATCATGATCAGAGTTGCCATCAGCAACTTGATTAGCTTCACTATCCGGACCAGAGTCAAATTTCACATAAGTTGCAAACAACCGGATTTCCGGACGAGCGTATAACCCAGGACCTGCAGACCAAGCCTGAGCGATGGTGATTTTATGACCTTTAGAATCGCTGTTAGATGTATCTGAACGTTTCAGATTGAAATAACCGATTTCAGCCATAGTTTTATTATAGTTATCCCATTGATAAATAGGACGAGTCACGAACGAAATCAACCGTTGATCCTGGCCACCCGCATCAATATTGCTGCTATGTCCATAAATCAATACATAGTTTACACTCACCCGTTTGCCAAAGGTCAGGTTCGAAGTATTGATGAAACGATAACCGGTCGCATCACTCGTATCATTCCATGAATCATACCAACCCCCCCCTTGAGAAGTCATGTTCTGCGCCATACCTTTGTTCGCATACTGAGCGACAAAAGTAGTGTACTGACTAAACATTTTCTGACCCAAAACAGCGGTTAACATGACACCGTTTTTAGCATCTTTGTAGTCAATACCACTGACAGTACCCACTCCGGCATGTTTCTGACCATCGGTTTTGTTAGGCATCGCATAATCGATCCCCAGTTCCATCCAAGAACCTTCCCAAGGCGACAGACCTGAGTAACGAACGTCGGCGATATTTACGTTCAAGTTATCGTCGTATTTTTTCCCGTTCGGACCATAAAGCTTCGTATCATTGCTGGATGAATCATTACGCATCCAAGCGACAGCCAGTTTACCTGGACCCGCTTTGAAATCTTCAATCCCGGCACCATACCCTGAAATATTCCAGTATTTGGTATCGATGATATGCAGATCATGACGTTGATAGAACCGTTTACCAGCCCAAACAATCGCATCAGGATTCGATGTAATCAACCCTTTCCCGCGGATATTTAACTGTTTCAGACCAAAATTACTTGAGTTATCGCTGGTGTTTTCACTTTCAGAATAGCCATTGCTGTCCATTGAAAACATGGAGTCAACATAGAAAGCTCGGCCGTCTTTATTGTAAACTTCTTCACCTAGACCAATTTCAGAATAGGTGTCATATTCGTTCCCTAAGCGACCAACCATCTGTTTAGCATAGTTATCTGACGCTTTAGTCCCACCTGATTTACTTGATGTCCCAATCCCACTCCTAAAATAAATATTTAATTTAGGCTGAAATAAATTATCGTTATCAAACAGTGGCGTTGTATCGGCTTGCGCCAAAAGTGGGGTCAATGTTACCGCGCCCAATGATGTATAGAATAATATTTTTTTTAACATTCTAATTATCTCCATTGATGTAGGGTGCTTATACATCATAAATAAGCAATCAATCACAATCCTTTTTTAGTCCTTTGTCTCAAACATCGTCATCACTAACTTTCGTGACCGACTTTAAATTTTTACTGGGATATACGTTCTCCTTTCTCATTAAAAACTAGGCAATCTTCGGACTTAAATAAAATATCAATAGTTTTATAGCTTTGAAAAGCCTGATCTCCAGGTAAGAGTATTTTTATTTGATCCACTCCACATAATTGGCCAAATACATAAGTGCTATTACCCAATCGTTCAACAACTTCACAATGGAAAGGTAATTTAATATCCCCAACGGAGCCTGTCATTTTTTCAGGACGAACACCGATAGTTAATTTATCACCTACTTCAACTGGAAGATTGGCATGTTGAATCGAGAAATTAAGTTGATCGTTTACATTAACTGTTATTTCGGTTTTATTATTTGAGACAACGGTCACAGGGATAAAATTAATTTTAGGTGAACCAATAAATCCGGCCACAAATAAATTATTCGGATGATAATAAAGCTCCATCGGCGCACCGATCTGTTCAACGGAACCTTTTCGAACGACCACAATTTTATCGGCCAAAGTCATCGCTTCAACCTGATCGTGAGTCACATAGATCATGGTATTACCCAATTCCTGATGTAACTTCGCAATATACAATCGCATTTCAACCCGTAATTCTGCATCCAGGTTTGAAAGCGGTTCATCAAATAAAAATACTTTCGGGTTTCGGACAATCGCCCGACCGATCGCAACCCTCTGCCGCTGCCCACCGGACAACTGTTTTGGTTTACGATCTAAAAGTTCTGTCAATTGCAGTGTTCTGGCGACCATTTCAGCCCGATGACGACGTTCAGCTTTAGGAACACCCGAAACCTTCAGCCCGTAACTGATATTCTCTGCAACCGTCATATGGGGGTATAACGCATAGGACTGGAAGACCATGGCAATCCCGCGTTTCGAAGGTGCAATATCATTCACGACCAGACCATCAATCTCGATTTCACCATCTGAAATGTCTTCAAGACCAGCGATCATCCGCAACAATGTCGATTTACCGCAGCCGGAGGGACCCACAAAGACAGTAAACTCGCCATCATCAATATCGAGACTCACTTGATGGATAGCCTCAGAATTAGTATATCGTTTTACAACATTTCTCAATTGAATACTTGCCATTCATCGTTCCCTTATTACTACGAATTAAATCTGACATTAGGGTATCGGATCGACCTTGTTCACTTCCAGTGAAACAAAGAGGAAATCGATACCATATTGCTTAACTATAAAAAACGCTATCACCGTTATAGCGCTCCTATCTATGAGCTTTGTTCAAAAGTGTAATCGCTTTCACAATTTCAAATTAAAATTGGGCCATGGATCACATTTGTTATGACAAGTAGTGGTCTTCAATCCAATAAATCATTCTACTAAAACGGAGCCGTGTTATTAGCGATGAGTTGTTTGTATCTAATAACATCAACGAGATGAAATATTGATAATTAGGGATCAATGCTCATCTGGGTTTTGAACCACAAATCATGAATCACTGCGAGTTCGTTACAGCAGGTATATCAAACTGATGAGTGACAGGGGAACAATATGAAACTAAATAAACTAACAACAACCGTCGTGTTATCTCTCGCTATCACAGGGATTGCAGGCAAAACAGCCCTGGCAGCAACCACACCGACCAAATTGCTGGTGTGGGAAGACATTAAAAAATCGGCAGGCATCCAAGATGCCGTTCAGGCATTTGAAAAACAATATTCAGTCAAAGTTGATATTTTAGAAATGCCGTTTAGTCAGCAGATTGAAAAGCTGCGTCTGGATGGTCCAGCCGGAATCGGCCCCGATGTATTAGTTATTCCTAACGACCAAGTCGGTGGTGCAGTGATCCAAGGGTTAATTGCTCCCTTGAAACTCGATGCAAGTTACATTAATCAATACACCAAACCTGCTGTAGATGCTCTCAATTACAAAAATACTCAGTACGGTATTCCTAAAGCTGTTGAAAGCATCGTGATGATGTACAACAAAAAAATGTTGAAAACAGCACCTAAATCTCTTGATGAGCTTTATACCTATTCACAAGAACAACGCAAAAAAGGCCAATATGGTCTGCTCGCTAAATTTGATGAAGTCTACTATGCCTTTGGGGTCATGTCGGGTATGGGCGGTTACATCTTTGGCCGTAACAGCGATGGCTCATTCAACTTCGATGACATCGGGCTAAATAATGCCGGCAGTATCGAAGGGGCTTCTTATATCCAGAAATTCTACAAAAACGGTGTCTTCCCATCTGGGATTATCGGTAGCACCGGCCTCAATGCCATTGACTCTATGTTCACCGAACAAAAAGCTGCCGTCGTATTTAATGGTCCTTGGGCCTTCGAACCTTACAAAAATGCCGGGATCGATTATGGGGTCGCACCATTACCCTTGTTACCCAACGGCAAACATATGCAGTCGTTACTGGGGGTGAAAGGTTATGTGGTTTCCAGTTATTCGAAACAGAAAGAACTGGCACTTAAATTCATCAAATTTATTAACCAGGGACAATATGAAAAAATCAGATTTGAAAAAACCGGTGAAATTCCAGCAATCAAATCTATTTTAACAGATCCTGATTTTACCAAAAATGCTCAGGCATCGGCTGTAGCAGAACAAGCAAAATATGCAACCGCAATGCCTAATGTTCCAGAAATGAATACTATCTGGACCCCAGTTAATAGTGCATTACAGTTAATTGCAACCGGAAAAGAAAAAGTTAAACCTGCTTTAAATACCGCTGTTGATAACATCAAAATGCAAATTCAAGTTACTCAATCAGAGCAGTAAGTGTAATTCAGCCTGGCCTGTTATTAAGGCCAGGCATTGTTGAATGGAGAAGTCATCTTGATGAGCACATATGAATTAAGCCCAAATAGTAAAAGTACACATAGGATAACAGCCTCGGTGTTATCTATATTCCCAGGATTAGGCCAGTTATATAATAAAGAATACCTCAAGGGTATTATCTTTATGGTTCTTATTCTGAGTTTAGGAGGTTGTTTTTATGACTTTTTAGTCAAAGGATATTGGGGAGTTGTTACCTTAGGCACCGAACTTCCTCGAGATAATTCAATTTTCCTATTAGCGAAAGGGATTATCGCTATCATCATTTCAATAATGCTATTTGGGCTCTATTATTGGAATTTATATGATGCCTTTAAAACCGGTAAAAAAATAGATCAGGGACAACCGCTCAATGGTGTCAGAGAACAATACCAGCTGCTCATGAAAGATGGTTTCCCTTATTTCATGACATCACCCAGTTTTATTTTGCTGATATTTGTTGTGGTCTTCCCGATCGTCTTTGGATTTGCCATCGCATTTACCAACTACAACCTGTATCACACCCCCCCTGCGAAGTTGGTCAGCTGGGTTGGTTTTAAAAACTTTATCAGTATTTTTAAATATAGTTTCTGGCGAAACACCTTCGTTGATGTGCTGCAATGGACTGTCGTATGGACGCTACTAGCGACCACACTGCAATGTGCAGTTGGGGTCTTGGTCGCCATTCTGGTCAACCAGAAAGACCTTAAATTCCGGCCCATCATCCGTACGATTCTGATCCTGCCGTGGGCTGTTCCCGGATTCGTAACCATTCTGGTATTTGCAGGGATGTTCAATGAATCATTCGGGGTGATCAATAACATGTTACTCCCAATGATTGGCATCTCACCCAAAGCTTGGATGACCGATCCGTTCTGGACCAAAACAGCATTGATTATGATGCAAACCTGGTTGGGTTTCCCATTTGTATTCGCAATGACAACTGGGGTTCTGCAAGCCATTCCTGACGACTTATATGAAGCGGCAACGATCGACGGAGCCAATGCTTGGCAAAAATTAAAATCAATTACATTACCGTTGGTTTTATATTCAATTGCACCGATCTTAATTACACAATATACCTTTAACTTTAATAACTTTAACATTATTTATCTGTTCAATAATGGTGGTCCAGCAGTTGCTAATTCAAATGCTGGAGGTACAGATATTCTCGTATCATGGATTTATAAATTAACGATGTCTTCATCTCAATATGCAATTGCAGCAGCGATTACAATTCTACTTTCTATTTTTGTAGTTGGACTCGCACTATGGCAATTTAAGAAAACAAATTCATTTAAAGATGACGATATCATGTAGGAGAAATAATAATGTTTGATAGCATTAGAACTCGAAATTTTATACGACTATTTTTCACCTACTTAACTGTTTTAGTGATCTCAGTCATTATTATCTATCCATTAATATGGACAGTGGGTGCATCGTTAAATCCAGGGAGTAGTTTATTAAGTACCGATCTTATTCCAAAGAATGTATCTTTAATTCATTATCGGGAACTTTTCAGTGGGAATATTCCGTATTTAACTTGGTATTATAATTCACTGAAAATTAGCATCATGACCATGATCCTCACTTTAATCTGTGTCAGCTTCACGGCTTATGCATTTTCTCGGTTCAGATTTAAAGGTCGTAAAAATGGCTTAATGTTATTTTTGCTATTACAAATGATCCCGCAGTTCTCAGCTTTAATTGCTATTTTCGTATTGGCTCAGATGCTGGGATTGGTCAATAGCCATTTTGCATTGGTATTGGTTTACGTTGGCGGCATGATCCCAATGAATACCTACCTAATGAAAGGTTACTTAGATGCCATTCCTCGGGATTTAGACGAATCGGCCCGGATGGATGGTGCCAGTAATATTCGAATCTTTATCGAAATTATTATGCCACTTTCCAAACCGATTATTGCCGTGATTGCGTTGTTCTCATTCACCGGACCTTTAGGCGACTTTATTTTATCCAGTACCATCTTGCGTACACCGGAAAAATACACGCTACCTATCGGTCTGTATAATTTGGTCGCCCAAAAAATGGGGGCGAGTTATACCACCTATGCAGCAGGCGCTGTTCTGATTTCTGTCCCTGTCGCACTTATCTTCTTATCACTACAGAAATATTTTGTTTCCGGCTTAACGGCTGGGGGGAGTAAAGGATAATGCAACATATACTCAAAAAATTAACTCAAGCGGTGATTCTCAGCACATCACTCTCATTGGTTGCTGGTGCATCAATAGCGGCAACACCAGCGACAGAGGTCTCGATCAAACCGATCCCAAATCTCCCTGCTGATTTTATCAAAGGAGCCGATATCTCTATATTGCCGGATGTCGAGCAGCATGGCGGTAAGTTTTATAACCGTCAGGGCGTTGAACAAGATCCATTACTCATTCTCAAAAACAATGGGATCAACTATGTCCGGATACGACTCTGGAACGATCCCCAAGATGCCAAAGGCAATCCTTATGGCGGAGGTAATAACGATCTTAAAACTGATCTAGCTCTAGCTAAACGGGCCCATGCTTTGGGCCTGAAGCTATTGTTAGATTTTCACTACAGCGATTTTTGGACCGATCCCGGCAAACAATTCAAACCCAAAGCCTGGAAAGATTTAGATTATCAACAGCTCACAGCCCGGTTGGGCCAGTATACCCAACAGACCGTGGCCGCTTTTGTCAAAGCGGGGGTCTCACCGGATATGATCCAAATCGGCAATGAGATCAACAGTGGGATCTTGTGGCCAACCGGTAAAAGCTGGGGACAAGACGGGCATGAATTTGACCGACTAGCGAACATGTTGAAAGTGGCGATTAAAGGTGCCAAAGCCAGCGATCCAAACGCTCTCATCATGCTGCACTTAGCCAAAGGTGCCGATCAGAATATGTATAAATGGTGGTTTGGTGAAATCACCAAACGGGATGTGCCCTTTGATATCATCGGGGTGTCTTTCTACCCCTATTGGGATGGTAAAATCCCAGCTTTGCTGGCGAACTTAAAACAGATTGCCGCGCAATATAACAAAGATGTCATTGTCGCTGAAACTCAATACGGTTACAGCACAACCGACTGTGACAAAACCCCCAATAGCTTCGGTGAAAAAGAAGCGAAAGAGTCCGGTTACCCAGGCACCGTTCAGGGACAGGCTGACTTTTTACACGATCTCATCACCGCCGTTAATCAGGTGCCTCAACACCGAGGTAAAGGTATTTTCTACTGGGAACCTTTATGGTTACCGGTTAAAGGTTCGACCTGGGCTACCCCGGCTGGGATGGACTACATCAACGATCACTGGCAGCAAGGTAACTCTCGTGAAAACCAAGATTTATTTGATTGTCACGGCAAAGTATTACCTTCTATCCAGGTTTTTAACTAATAATCCGAGGAGACTATGGCAACATTACCCCCAAACATGTGTAACTTTCCGGCCATGCTTCACGGCGCGGATTACAATCCTGAACAATGGCTGAAATATCCGGGAATTATCGATAAGGATATCGCCATGATGCAGGAAGCTCACTGCAATGTGGTCTCAATCGGGATCTTCAGTTGGAGCATGCTGGAACCCAGCGAAGGACAATTTGACTTCAACTGGCTGGATAACATTCTGGATAAACTCAACGCGCATGGGATCAAAGCACTACTAGCGACTCCTAGTGGGGCTCGCCCAGCTTGGTTATCCAATCAATACCCGGAAGTACTCCGGGTGGATAAAAACCGGGTTAGAGCATTACATGGTGGCCGTCACAACCACTGTCTAACGTCTCCAGCCTATCGGTTGCAAGTCAAAAAAATTAATACGCAGTTAGCCGAACGCTATTCGCAACATCCGGGGGTTATTGGCTGGCATTTATCCAACGAATATGGTGGTGAATGCCACTGCCCGCTCTGTCAAGACGCATTCCGGGCATGGCTCAAAGACAAATATAAAACACTGGAAGCACTAAACGAATCCTGGTGGTCCAACTTTTGGAGCCACACGTTTACCGACTGGGATCAGATTGAATCCCCCAGCCCTATCGGTGAAGTCAGTATTCATGGCTTAAATTTGGACTGGAAACGTTTTAATACTGCACAGGTGGTACGTTTTTGTGAATTTGAAGCCAACACGGTGAAAGCGGTAAATCCAGATATTCCCGTGACGACCAACTTCATGGAATATTTCTACGATTATGACTACTGGCAACTCGCGAAAGTCGTGGATATCGTCTCTTGGGATAATTATCCCCGCTGGCATGGCGATCAAAGCGATCTTAAAACCGGTGTTTATATCGCCATGTATCATGATCTGATGCGAACCTTAAAAGGGGGCCAACCCTTTTTACTGATGGAGTCCACCCCCAGTGCCACCAACTGGCAGCCCATTAGTAAACTGAAAAAACCAGGGATGCATATTTTATCGTCAATACAGGCGATAGCGCACGGTTCCAACTCGGTTCAGTATTTCCAATGGCGTAAAAGCCGTGGTTCCTGTGAAAAATTTCATGGCGCGGTTGTCGATCATGTTGGGCACCTGCAAACTCGCGTCGGTCAGGAAGTGATCCAACTTGGAGAAATTCTGGAAAAACTGGGCGATGTCACACAATCGACTACACCAGCCGAAGTCGCAATTGTTTTCGACTGGGATAGCCGCTGGGCGATGGATGATGCACAAGGTCCCCGCAATCAAGGACTATTCTATGAAACGACCGTCAATTCCCATTACCAGCCGTTCTGGGAAATGGGGATCCCGGTCGATATCATCAATCAGGACTGTGATCTTTCCAAATACAAACTAGTGATCGCGCCGATGTTGTATATGGTAAAAGACACCTTTGCCGCCCATATTCATGATTTTGTGAAAAATGGCGGTCACTTTGTGTCTACTTACTGGAGCGGAATAGTCAACCAATCCGACCTTTGCTATTTGGGCGGATTTCCGGGCCCATTAAAAGATATTCTCGGGATCTGGTCTGAAGAAATCGATAGTCTTTACGACGACGAAAGCAACCAAGTGATTGCAGAATCGGGAAATCCACTGCAGATGAATGGCTCCTATAAAGCCATCCATCTGTGCGATCTGATCCATTTAGAGGGAGCCACCGCTCTCGCTCACTATGGTTCTGATTTTTACAAAGGACGCCCGGCCCTCACCGTGAATCAATACCAACAAGGAAAAGCTTACTATATTGCATCACGCAATGATGATGCTTTCCAACGTGATTTCACTCAGGCACTGGCTAAAGAGTTACAGCTGAAACGAGCACTACCGGATCCACTGCCATTAGGGGTTACAGCTCAGATCCGTTGCAGTGAAACATCGGAATATATCTTTGTTCAAAACTTTACCGATAGTGAACAGACTTTCCAATTATCAGCTCCTCACAACGATCTGCTGACTCAAACCACCAAACAGGGGGCACAAATTATTCGTCCATTTGGGGTGGTGATCCTGCAGCGAGAACGGCATGGAGAACATTCATGAAATTACCGGAAATACTAGCCAAGATAAAGGCTGAACGAGCCCACTCGGCCCATCCGGCTCCAGTGGGAGAATTAGATCCGCAAGGTGCGGCCTTGATAGAAGCACTGGGCGGACGCGCCAATATTAAGGATATCGAAGCTTGTTTAACCCGACTTCGAGTCAAAGTGGACCATATTTCGGCCATCCAAACCGATAAAATCCAGCAATTAGGCGCGCTGGGAGTGATTATCATAGATCATGAGGTTCAGGCTATCTTTGGACGGAGTTCCGATAAGCTCAAATCTGAATTAAAGATTTGGCTAGATAGCTCCAACTCAAATAATCCTTAACGCATAGACGATATTTGGCCGCAGGCTGAATATCGTCGCTCTTGGTTTAATTAAACGTATTTTGAGCCTGGCGTAACCCATAACCTTTCCAAATGAAAGTCTCGGGGCGTAACAAACCTCAAAATACGTTTCCTGCCGATGCAGAGCGGCTCATGCACAATGATGTTCCGAATTTCGGCTCGCCGAACACCGCTAGGTTGCTTTAACAGCTCATCTCATCAGCAGCAAACACAGGCAAATTTCCTGAGCTTGAACCCGAAAACAAACCAACATTTATGTAAACGTTTTACAAGTCCTGCCCGGGGTCACATCTCCTTGCATAAATGCAAAGAAATTGGGATTAAGCTCACGAAATTGGGCATGGGAAATTCACAAATCAATAAATGAGATTAAAGTTAGGGTAAACGTTTACACTTACTTTGAAATGAAGGGTGAATTCATGAAAAATATATTAGTCACAGGCGGAGCCGGATACATTGGAAGCCATACCTGTCTCCAATTAATGGCTGCCGGTTATAACCCAATCATTTTTGATAATTTTTGCAACAGCAAGC
The DNA here is from genome assembly GCF_046054165.1 of Celerinatantimonas marina. NCBI lineage: Bacteria > Pseudomonadati > Pseudomonadota > Gammaproteobacteria > Celerinatantimonadaceae > Celerinatantimonas > Celerinatantimonas marina. The sequence goes on from NZ_JBFNXK010000004.1 coordinate 80,422, forward strand.
ACAGCGTTCTGGAACGCATTCAGTCGCTTTCTGGCCAATCGGTTACAGTCTATCAGGGTGATATCCGCAGTCGCAGTTTACTCGATGAAGTTTTTAGCAAGCATCATATCGACGGCGTCATTCATTTTGCCGGATTAAAGGCAGTGGGAGAATCGGTCGAAAAACCGGTTGAATATTACGAAAATAATGTCTCAGGAACCCTAACATTATTGCAGTCGATGCAAAATGCCGGTGTCAAACAACTCATCTTCAGTTCATCGGCGACAGTTTATGGGGAACCTGATCACATGCCGATCCGAGAAGACTTTCCGACTCTGAATGCGACGAATCCATATGGACAGTCCAAATTAATGATCGAACGGATCTTAAAAGACCTAGTGGTTGCTGATCCCCAATGGTCGGTCACACTACTCCGTTATTTCAACCCAGTCGGTGCCCATCCCAGTGGCATGATGGGCGAAGATCCTCAAGGGATCCCCAACAACCTGACCCCATACATTGCTCAAGTTGCCGTCGGTCGTCGGGAAAAATTATCCGTCTTCGGGGATGACTATCCCACCGTAGATGGTACCGGAGTTCGAGATTACATCCACGTCATGGATTTGGCCGATGGCCATGTGGCAGCACTCAATCACAAGTTAACTCAGACCGGCGTCCATATTTACAACTTAGGAACAGGGCAAGGATATAGCGTACTTCAGGTTTTAAATGCCTTTAGTCAGGCCTGTGGTAAAGACCTTCCCTACCAGATTTGCCCACGCCGCAACGGTGACATTGCCGAATGCTGGGCCGATCCGGAAAAAGCAAAACAAGAATTGCAATGGCAGGCTACGCGTTCACTACTCGAAATGGCCGAAGATAGCTGGCGCTGGCAATCACAAAACCCAATGGGTTATCCCGAATAACAACGCGTAAACTGAACAAGTACCGAGGATGATATGAATCAATTTGAGCCAACCAACGATCCCCATCGTCGTTATAATCCCTTAACCGATCAATGGGTCTTAGTCTCCCCGCATCGGGCTAAACGCCCCTGGCAGGGACAACAAGATGAGCCCGATCGCAGTGAACGCCCCAGTTATGATCCCGACTGCTATTTATGCGCCGGAAACTCGCGGATTAATGGTGAAAAAAATCCGGATTATAAAGGCACTTATGTTTTCGGAAATGACTTTGCAGCATTAAAAGCCGATACACCAGATGTTCCGGATAGTCAGGACCCACTGTTTCAGGCAGCAACAGCTCGGGGCTTAAGCCGGGTCGTCTGTTTCTCTCCTGATCACAGCAAAACCCTGCCCCAATTACCCGTTGCCTCAATTCGACAGGTCATCGATACTTGGGCCGAACAAACCGCAGAATTAGGGCAGACCTATCCCTGGGTTCAGGTTTTTGAAAACAAAGGTTCGATGATGGGATGTTCAAATCCACATCCTCACAGTCAAATTTGGGCAAACAGCTTTTTACCGAATGAAGCCGCTATCGAAGATCAACAGCAACGCCGTTATTTGGCTGAACACGGGACGCCTTTGCTGCTGGATTACGTCCAAAAAGAACAACAATCTCAAGAACGTTGTGTTTGTGAGAATCAGTACTGGATGGCAGTGGTTCCGTATTGGGCCGCTTGGCCTTTTGAAACCTTAGTATTGCCTAAATTTGCCGTACAACGCTTGCCAGAACTCAACGACGTACAGCGGGATGCACTGAGCGAATTAATGAAATCCCTCACCTGCCGTTATGACAACTTATTCCAGTGCTCTTTCCCTTATTCGATGGGATGGCATGGTGCCCCCTTTGATCAAGTCAATGCCGACCACTGGCAACTCCATGCTCATTTTTATCCGCCTTTATTGCGCAGTGCAACCGTGCGCAAATTCATGGTGGGTTATGAAATGCTGGCCGAAACCCAGCGCGATCTCACAGCAGAGCAGGCCGCCGATCGGCTGCGGGCGCTCAGCGATGTCCATTACACCGAACAACACTAACAGAGGCAAAGTATATGAGTACCCAACAATTAATTGATAAAACCAAACAAATCTTTGCATCCTCATTTGGTTATCAGCCGACTGATTTCATTCAGGCTCCAGCCCGAGTCAATTTAATCGGTGAACATACCGATTACAATGACGGTTTCGTACTGCCTTGTGCCATTAATTATCAAACCGTGATTAGTGCGTCGAAACGGGAAGACGCCACCATCCGGGTTATTTCTGCAGATTATGACAATCAGCAGGATGAATTTCTGCCTTCTGCTGATTTAACCCCGCATCCGGAGTATCTATGGGCAAACTATGTTCGTGGGGTTGTGAAATACTTGTGCCAACGTGGCTACAGTTTAGGCGGAGCTGATTTGGTCATCAGCGGTAATGTTCCTCAAGGGGCAGGCTTAAGTTCCTCTGCATCGTTGGAAGTGGCCGTCGGTCAGACCATGAATCATCTCAATCAGTTAGATATCGATCTCAAAATCATTGCTCTGAATGGACAGCAAGCTGAAAACCAATTTGTCGGCTGTAACTGCGGCATCATGGATCAGTTTATCTCGGCACTAGGCCAAAAAGGCAATGCTCTGTTAATTGATTGCCGAGATTTATCAACTCAGGCGGTTGCGATGCCTGTCGGGGTGGACGTTGTGATCATCAACTCCAATGTCAAACGAGGACTGGTCGGGAGTGAATACAACCTGCGCCGGGAACAATGTGAAGCCGCCGCCCAACATTTTGGCGTCAAAGCGCTGCGAGATTTAACCATTGACCAGCTCAATGAACGAATCGACGAACTGGATCCAGCCGTTGCTAAACGAGCTCGGCATGTTGTTACTGAAAATGCCCGAACTTTGGAAGCTTGTCAGGCCTTACAAGAAGGTGATCTACCGCGACTAGCCATGCTGATGGGGGCTTCCCACCGCTCGATGCGGGATGACTTTGAAATCACAGTCCCAGCCATTGATGAACTGGTTTCTATCGTTGGGGACGTCGTTGGCTCTCGTGGGGGCGTTCGGATGACCGGGGGTGGATTTGGGGGATGCGTGGTTGCGCTCGTACCACAGGAACTCACTCAGGAAGTGTGTAAACAAGTTCGAAATGAATATCCCAAACGAACTGCACTGGAACCCACTATTTATATCTGCCAACCTTCAGCCGGTGCCGGAGTGATCAAACCCGAATAAATTCATTGTGCCCCCCATTTGAGGGGGATGGAAATCCAAACAAAGCCGGGGCGATACAAAAACCCGGCTATATTAATACCTAAACGCATAAAAGTGGTGAAAACGTACCAAGTACGTTTTCATCTTCATTTCAAATCACACTCTACCTCAGTGTTCCTAATACCAGGGCGCAGAGGGCATTCCCAACGTTGACACACATCAGTCCATGCATCCTGCACCAACACGTCATCCCTAACGGAAAAGGTCGACTTGTCGAAATAGCTTCTATTCCTCAGGGGAGCACAATGAGGAACCGCTATTTAGAGCTGCCAGAAACTGCGCGAGAAAACAATTAGAATAGGGAAAATCTCCAACCGTCCAAATAGCATGGCCGCAGACATCACCCATTTAGCCGTCGAATTCAAGGTTCCAAAAGTTGAAACTGTGGCCCCATAACCAATCCCCATATTGTTCATACAGGCGGCTACCGTGCCATAGGCCGTTTTTAAATCATATCCCAAAGCCAACAGGATCCAGGTAAAAACTCCGGCGAATAACAAATAGATAAAAAATAGACCATACACTGAATTCGTCACTCGCTCTGACACCCGGTTTTGTCCCAGCTTAATCATATAAACGGCCCGGGGATTAATCAGCTGTTTCAGTTCCAGTTCACTCCGTTTATACAGAATCAAAAACCGAATCACTTTAATCCCACCACAAGTCGACCCGACACATCCCCCGAAAAAACTACTGGTCAGCAATAGGATCATCACATAGGTCGGCCAATGATCGATCCCATTGGTCGCCAAACCATTATCGGTAATCATTGATGCACTCAGGAAAAAGCCATGCACGAAGGAATCAATCAACCCATAGGTATGGGTCAGATACAGCGATACGCAGGTAAACAAGATCAACACACCTGCCACCGAGATGAAAAAACGACACTCGGCATCTTCTAACAGCGCTTGTAAGCTACGCCGATTCACCACTGTAAAATATAAGGCAAAATTAACGCCGGCTAATATCGAAAAGATCCCACCCACCAGCTCTATTGCATGGCTATGATAGAATCCGAGACTGGCACCGTGGGTTGAAAATCCGCCCAGCGAGACCGTCGCTAAACCATGGCAGAGCGCATCAAAAAAGCTCATTCCCGCCACATAAAATGAAGCGATGCAAAGCACCGCCAGAGCCGAATAGATCAACCACAAATGCTTGGCGGTATCCGCCAGACGAGGCGTTAGTTTATCTTCTTTTAGAGGTCCTGGTGTTTCTGAAAGATACACCTTAGAGCCCCCAATCCCTAGCGAACTAAAGATGGCGGTCGCCAATACGATAATTCCCAACCCCCCCAGAAAATTCAACTGAGCACGGTAATAAAGAATAGAACGGGCAGAACTATCGACATTTTGGATCACTGACGCACCGGTGGTGGTAATTCCGGACACCCCCTCAAAAATGGCATCAGCAACGGTAAAATGCAGATGGTGATCCAGCAGAAAAGGAATTGCACTCATCAGTGAAAAGAGGATCCAGAAAATCACCACCACCAAAAAACCGTCGCGTCCCCGCAATCGCATTTCAAAATTACGTTTGCGCAGTTTGCCGAATGAGCCTATCGCAAAGGTAATGACAAATGTAATCAAAAACGCCGTAATATCTTTTTCCCGATAGATTAAACAGATCGCTATCGGAACGAGCAGTGACAAGCTAAATAAAAATACGAGAAAGCTACAGATATAGAAGATCGCGGAAAAACGCTCTTCATGATATTTGGCATAATTTATCATGACTATATGATCTCAGTTCTGAAACCCGTTCACTAACCGGTTTCATGCTAAGCCCGTATAGCATCTCAACCAACGCCAACTCGAGTGAGTTGTTCCGTTATTCAGAGCGATTGACCGTGGAAGATCCATATCCATCACCAACATTGACATATTGGTCGAATAGTTTGGTTGCAATCAGATATTCACTGATGCCACGATCAACTGTTCCAAGCGAGCACATACAGACAGGCTGACAAATAGCTGCTGATAATGCCACTATCGTGAGAATTTGCGAAGTTTTTTCTTATATTAGCCCATGGTTGAGCCACAGAAATGGTTAAATTTCATTCCAACAGACCCCATCTTATTTTCTCTATCAATACACGCTACTGTTCATCATTCGCCGGTTGACTGGTCAAAAACAACATCACATCCTGATACTGTGGAATCGAATTTTGGGCCCCCTCACGAGTCACGGATAAGGCCGCGGCCGCATGCGCAAAACGCAGCGCCTGCCGTAACTCCAGCCCGCGAAGCTGAGCGCCTAATAACGCACCAATAAACGTATCGCCAGCCGCCGTTGAATCGACCGCATGCACATAAAATCCCGGACTTAAATACGCCTCACCCTGGATATCACTCACCCAGGCCCCTTTCTCTCCCAAAGTGATAATTACCTGCGCGATACCTTTCTGATGAAGAACATCACAAGCCCGACGAGCGGAGAGCTCATCCCTAACCTGGATCCCGGTCAACACGGAAGCTTCACGTTGATTGGGAATAATGACATCCACCATCGCCAACAGCGCATCACTCAATACCCGAGCCGGAGCAGGATTCAAAATAACTTTTACTCCCTGTTGCGCGGCTTGATGAATGGCCTCAGTCACCCCATCCAAAGGCGTTTCCAACTGCAATAGCAACATCTTTGCCTGAGCAATAATCTGTCGATGCCGGATAATATAGTTGGCATTCAAATAGCCATTGGCTTCACTGGCAATGCATACGGTATTTTCACCTTTGGCATCGATTTGAATCAACGCAAAGCCGGTTGCACATGCCTCAATACAAGCCAGTCCGGAAGTATCGATCTTACATTGTTCTAACTGTTGGCTAATCCAGCGCCCTGTCGAGTCATCCCCCATACATCCAATAAAACTAACCTTGGCTCCGGAACGAGCCGCCGCCATCGCCTGATTTGCCCCTTTACCGCCCCCGGTAATACGATATCCATTTCCATGACAGGTTTCACCCGGCGCCGGAAAATGTTCAATATGAATTAAATGATCGGCATTAATACTCCCGATGACCACTAAAGAACTCATCCATTTTCCTCTCATCCTGATCCACGAATGCTTAACGATCCACGTTAATCGATTGAACAGATATAGCACATGAGCGACCTTTAAACTCGGAGCTCGATAACACCGATAAAAATCTATTTTATATACATAAAAAGCAGACGATTCAGCCTATTTATGGCATGATACAACCATAAGTAATCCATTTATTTTTCATTGTATTAACATTTTCCCCGCCTGCCACTTCTTCATCCTATTAGAAGTCACAGACGCTCTCTGGAGGGGTTTATGGCACCATCATCTGCGGCACAGCAATCTCTTGTCACTCAATTACAATCAATTGTCGGACACACCTATGTACTCACCTCGGATAACGCAACCCGACGTTACCGCACTGGATTCCGATTTGGTGAAGGCCCGGTGCTGGCAGTCGTTCGCCCCGGAACTCTCCTTGAGCAATGGCAAATTCTACAGGCGTGTATTAAAGCTCATGTTCTGATTATCACTCAAGCCGCTAACACCGGACTCACCGGCGGCTCCACTCCTGATGGCGATGATTACTCACAACCGATTGTAATCGTTAATGTGATGCGGATCCGTCAGGTCTATCTGATCCAAGACGGTACCCAAGTGATTTGCCTGCCGGGAGCCACGCTGGATCAACTGGAGAAAAAATTACGCCCACTGCATCGGGAACCCCACTCCGTCATTGGCTCCTCCTGTCTGGGCGCTTCGGTTCTGGGTGGGATCTGTAATAATTCAGGAGGCTCCCTGATCCAACGCGGTCCCGCCTATACTGAGCTATCCCTGTTCGCCCAACTCGATGCTGACGGGGAACTCCATCTGGTCAATCATTTGGGGGTGGAATTAGACAATACGCCCGAGCAGATGTTAGAACAATTACAAAACGGCCATTGGGGTAAAGTGGATGCTGCGGAGCATCAACATGCCAGTGACCCAGAGTATAAATCCTATGTCAGAGATGTAGATGCCGACAGCGCCGCTCGTTTTAACAGTGATCCACGAAGGCTCTATGAAGCCTCAGGCTGTGCCGGCAAAGTCATGGTTTTTGCGGTTCGGCTTGATACATTCGCCAGCGAAAAAGACGCCCAAGTATTTTATATTGGCACCAACCAACCAGATACGCTGGAACAATTACGCCGGGACATTCTGAAAAATTTTCAATCCTTACCAGTCTCTGGAGAATACCTACACCGAGATGCCTATAATATTGCCGAACGTTATGGCAAAGATACCTTTTTAATGATCCACTGGCTGGGGACCGATCATCTCCCCTGGTTCTTTGGTCTTAAAAGTCGCTTCGATGGATTTTTCGGACGATTCTCCTGGTTACCCAGTCATCTCTCGGATCGACTCCTGCAAGGAATGAGTCATTTGTTTCCTAATCATCTCCCCAAACGTATGCAACAATACCGAGATCGATTCGAGCATCATCTTTTGCTCAAAATGGCCGGCCCAGGTATTGCCGAAGCTCGCAGCTACCTGACCGATTTTTTTGCCACTCATGAAGGTGAATACTTCGAATGTACCCCTGAGGAAGGCACCAAAGCCTTTCTACACCGTTTTGCCGCCGCTGGGGCCGCTGTACGTTACCGCGCAGTACATCCAGATACCGTTGAAGATATTGTCGCTTTGGACGTTGCTTTAAAACGAAATGAACAACATTGGCAGGAGCAGTTACCGGAAGCCATTGATCAGCAGATGCTGGTCAAACTGTATTACGGTCATTTCTTCTGTCATGTGTTTCATCAGGACTATGTGATCAAAAAAGGTGTGGATTGTTTGCAACTGGAACATCAGATGTGGCAATTATTAGATCAACGTCAAGCTCAATATCCAGCCGAACATAATGTCGGACATCTCTATCATGCCAAACCGGAGCAGGTCGAGTTTTACAAAAAATTAGATCCTTGCAACCAATTTAACCCGGGGTTGGGACAAACCTCTAAAAAAGAAAACTGGGAATAATTATTCCGCGCCTTCATCGATGGAGAGCTTGCTCTCCATCGCAGCTTTTAAAGCTGTGACTCTCTAAACTTGTATGATATAAAAGTACGAAACGTTGTTGATATTTATTGATTATTATTTGTATTAGCCAACGATGCACGGTTCTCAGGTTTAAAATTCATTGGGCTAAGCAGGTTCTAAGGTTAAGGAGTATGGATGCTCAAGTATTTCCGCCTGACCTCGTTCAGGATGCTTAAACATTATAATTTAATTCGCTACTTTCGAGCAGTGTTAGCCGCTGTTAGGCTCTTGTTGTTTGTCGATACCGCGGTCAAAAATTATCATTTAGTTCCATTTCTCAGCTCATTTTTATCCCGACACTTAAACCAAAAATTCAGCATTGAATACCTGCAAATTCACCACTTCATTCGAACAAATAACCGCATACCATCACCATTCTCTAACTTGGTTAGCCCCATCGTTACAACGACCCCGAACGATCTGGCTTCGGCCCTATCCCCCACATTAAGCAATGGATGTTCAGGGACCTACCCGCACGCCCCATCTCTCATAGCAGATGGAATAACTCCGACTCATCATGTTCCATGGGATGATCGATATGTCAGATTACCGAACACGAGTAACGGATCGGATCATGGATAACAACCAGTTCCGCCAGCACGTCGATTGTATTGCCGAGCAACTTTGCCAAGCAGTTGGTCAACGTTTTAATTTTCGCGTTTCCACCCCATCCAATGATGTCGTGCTCCAGAAACTTTCCTATTTATGTAACTTTTTACTGGAATCGGCTTCCCGTCAGGTCGAGGAATCTAAAGAACACCAGTCCACCTTAGAGAAACACATCAAAGAAAGAACCGCTCGGCTGGATCTGATTTTAAAAGGGGCCGCTGTGGCCATTATTGAAATCGATCTGCAACAAAACATGCTACAGATTTCGGGAGATCATCGAGTCATTGAAAGGGCGCAACTGAAAAATAACCAAACGTTTACCGTCAAAGAGTGGCTGCGACAGATCCATCCATCCGATCAGAAGAAAATCCGCCGAACTCTCTCTCAATACCTCAATGGCCGAATTCCACATATGAATATTGAATACCGGCAGAAAGCCCCTTCGGCGGGCTACTATTATATGCAATTTCACGGAGTCGGAAATACACCTCCAGGCATTCCTCCCACGCGAATTGCAGGAACCCTGATCGATCAAACGCATTTGCACTATATCGACGATACATCCGGGCTAGCCAACCTGCGTTATTTTCAGGATACTTTTGCCGATGAACAGCGGCGCGGGACGCCGATTGTTTGCTTTATGATTGCGGTAACTAATTTCTACGCGTTGCTTGAAACTTTTCCCAGAGAATTTTATCCCGAATTTCGTCGCCAATTACTCACCCGTTTACGTTTAAACCAGCATCCAGGAGAACAACTCATCGCCCTGGAAAACGGCCAATATCTACTTATGACCCAACGTGATGATTTTTCCATCCTCCATCAGCGTTGTCAGCAGATCACCGAAAGTTTAAACCAGAACATGGTGCTTAATAATCAACAACTTTGGCTCAAAAGTCATGTTGTCGGGATCGATACCACACAACAACATTTTGAAACCGCCGGGGAGATATTAAATGCGGCTCAAATCGTACTCCGGGAACTCGGGCGACATAATCAAGATTGTTATGCATTTTATAATGACCAGTATCGAAAAAATGCCAAATTACGCCAAACCATTGAACACTATATTCGAGACGCCATACTCAATGATGGCGTACATGTCTATCTGCAACCTGTCGTTAATCTCATGCAACGAAGGATCACGGGCTATGAAGCACTCACCCGCATTGAACACCCTCTCATGGGCGTGATCGCTCCAGATAAATTTATCCCGATTGCAGAAGACACCGGATTGATCGAGCCGCTCAGTCAGCTCATTTTCAATAAAGTCATCCAGCTCTTAAAAGATCCACGGTTACTCGCACTGCATCCGCCGAAGAAACCCCACGTTATTGGGATCAATATTTCAGCCATTCTGTTAAATCAACCTTATCTTCCAGAGCGGCTGATCCAACAACTGCACAAGGCCCATATTACCCCCGCACGCTTAAAGATCGAACTCACTGAATCCGGGGTGATGCACGACACCCAAAACGCCAGGATCTTATTACAGAAATTCCGAGATCATCACATGGATGTTGCATTAGATGACTTTGGAACCGGATACTCATCTTTGGCTTATCTGCGGAATCTTCCCTTTAGTACGATCAAATTAGATCGGCAAATTATTACCGGGATCACCCGCGATCAGAGTCAATCGGCCATTGTTGAGATGGTCATTCAACTGGCGAAAAAAATGGGGTTGAATGTTATTGTTGAAGGCATTGAAACCGTCCATGAGCTTAACTATATCTGTTCTATTGGCGGACAAATGGCTCAAGGATTTTTATTTTCCAAACCGGTACCGGTTGAAAAAATAGCCGATGTTCATCGGCATATTTTGAGTATCTGGCCCCAAATGATCTGGCCTCAAATGCAATAAACCAGAACAGGATCCACACCATATCAATCCGCTACATATGGCCGGATACAACCGGTCACGATCAACAAGAGGAGGATAAGGTTAACGGTAATTGAACCTATAGGTTCTAAAGAACGGCAATCACCGCTTTATTATCAATGATCTGAGTCACCTGAACCTGGGAGCCGTGCTTCAGCTGTGGATACTGCTGTAAAATTTCCGGATTGGCCACCGACCAATAGGTTCCCCGGCAGCGCACACTAATCAACGGATGCGATGACGCTTCGCGGATCACCAGTTCACCTAAGCCGCCCTCAAAAGTGTAGATATCCGGATTCTCTTCATTATCCGGCTGAATACAATAACGGCGTCCCAAATAAAGGGTCATCCCGCCGACCAATGCCGCAATCAGGATTTGGATCCCCCAGTTTATCGAGGGAATACAATAGGTAACTATTCCGGCGACCACGAATCCAAATCCGAACCACATCATCACAAATGCAGCCATCAAAAGTTCAGAGGTCACCAACAACACACCAATGACAATTAATATCCACCAGGCGACACTGGTCATGGCCACTCCTTTTATTTATTCACAGACGAATTGCCTTTGAGCAGATCACTCACCACCGATAAACTACCCACCAATTCAGAAACTTCATAGGGAACGATCACTTTATTACTGGAATCACTCGCGGCAATCCCTTTCCAAGCCTTAATCCGTTCCTGAGTCAGAATATATTCACCTGCGGCCTGATTCTCTTTCAACGCTTGGGCGATCAATTCTATCCCGGCGCGCTGGCCTTCAGCCATCAGCACCTGAGCTTTTTTATCGGCTTCAGCCATCCTTTCTTTGGCTTCAGCTTCAAGATAAGCACGCTGACGAGCTGCTTCAGCCTCGGCTATCACTCGGTTTTTATTCGCCGCGGCTTGAGTTTCAATCGCCCGCCGCTCACGAGAAGCTCGCAGTTGCAATTCCATTGCCGACTGCACATCCTGCGGCACTGAAATATCACTAATTTCCACTCGGGTCACCTTCGCCCCCCAACTGGCTGAAGCCGCATCCAACGCAATCTGCAACGCCTGATTCATCTCTTCCCGACTGGAGAGTGTTTCATCTAATTCCATCTTACCGATTTCGGCCCGTAAGGTCGTCTGAGCGAGCTGCGCCGTTGCATCTCGCAGATCCGTAATCTCATAGGTTGCTTTTTTAGCATCATTGACCCGCAAATACACCAAACCATCAATGGTAATACTCACATTATCTTTGGTAATCACACTTTGCGGACGCAAATTGATCAGCTGTTCCTGTGTTGTAAAACTTGAACGTACATGATCAACAAACGGCACAATAAAATGTAATCCACCATGTAATACCCGATGGAAGCGGCCTAACCGCTCGATGACATAAAGCTGGGCCTGTGGAACAATTCGAACGGCCCGTAAAATAGTAATAATGACTAAAATTGCAATGACTGCAGTAATAGCCGTCGATATATTAATGTTCATAGATAAAACTCTCCTGAGCCGATAAAGCGAAAATCTGCCTTATCGTAGGGAGTATTGACGCTAAATTCAATACGATTATTTCCACCCATCTAGAATCCCTAAATAGGCCTCTATTCATAGCCACTTTTATCTTAATAATAGCGACTGAATATAATTCAGTGTATCTAAATCTATCGTTTGTTATTCGTACCACAGATCACGATAACATCGCTATATTCTACTATTATTCATCGGTAGTCTTCAGCATTCCAGATCGGTCCCTTTGCACATGAAATCTAAATATCCGAAGCGATTATTTACAAAATGGATAGAAAATAACCTTATACTCATGAGTAATAACTAATATACTGTATTGGCAAGGCTATAAGGACGTTAACTCCATGATAGAAAACATGGACATCGGGCCCTGTGTCCTCTTATCAACTTAACCATGAAAACATCTAACCCAATGAATTATATAAATTTATAACTATCATATAGCTATGAAAGCGTTGTCTCTATTTCCAAGAGCAACTTGAATGACAGCCCTACACCATAAATATGAAAATTCCTAACACGCTGATAATTATATATAAATTAATAATGATTTCATGCATGTTCGATATATGATTTTAAGCATCTAAATTTGATCTAGGGATATATGAAATGATGATTCAAACACTTCATTGAAAATAATGAAACAATCATTCCTTTCATAGTTTTCATAAAAAATAAAATATGTAATAATCAGCGCATTCGGTTATCAAAAACCAATAACAAGATTAATGCATTATACATTTAAATGGATTTAATCTAAACGCCGATTAGACGAATACAACATCTTAGTAGCATGATTCTATTATCTGTTTCGCGTCTGATTATTAAATCGTTTATTCACTGTCTCAATGGAGCCATCATGGGATATTTTTTGAGCGTCATTAAAAACTATGTCACTTTTTCTGGCCGAGCACGCCGTAAAGAATATTGGATGTATTCTTTATTTTACGCCATTTTTTATATTCTCTTGATGATTCTAGATGCCATATTAGACATGGTCGGAGTATTAACACTGATCTATTCACTGGCTTTATTACTCCCTTCATTAGCGGTCGGGGTCCGGCGACTGCATGACATTGGACGCAGTGGCTGGTGGTGGCTCATCTGTCTCATTCCGATTGTCGGTTCCATTGTACTATTAGTATTTTTCTGTACCGATAGCGAGCAGGGTTCAAATCAATATGGAGAAAACCCTAAATCAGGCCTAATTAACATCAATTTTGCTTAATCTTTATTCTTAGAATATCTAACTCCCCTACTCATCAAAAAGCTAGGATCTTCATTCTAGCTTTTTGATATTCCCCGATCCCCTATTCCCATTAGCCGCTGCGCTCGATAGGCCAAACGGCCCCCAGTTTCATTACATCTATAAAATTGAGATAGAAACGTCCATCATTGGGGTTTTCCGTGAGAGATCCCCCAGTTTCCGGTAAGATGATCCGTGAGTCATTATGAGGATACGGAGATAAATTTTTGAGTCATTCGTCGAAATCCAAACGCTCCCCAACCATTCGGGACGTCGCGGCTAAAGCCAATGCGGGGCGAACCAGTATTTCACGCTATTTCAATGGCGAAGCCCATCTGCTTTCCGATAAGCTCAAGGCTAGAATTGAAGCAGCGATCCAAGAACTCAACTACCGCCCGAATCAAATGGCTCGAAGCTTAAAACACGGCAGCTCACAACTTATCGGTCTGATTATTGCCGATATTAGTAATCCGTTTTCGGTCGAAGTCCTCAAAGGCGTTGAATCAGAATCAATGAAACATGGATTTATGACCGTTGTCTGTAATGCTAATAACAGTATCAAACTGGAATGTGAATTTATTCACCTACTCAAAGGTTATCGGGTCGATGGTTTAATTATCAACTCAGCCGGAGTTAATGATGACTTTCTACAAGCCTTGAAGGCCACAACCTTACCCTTTGTATTACTGGATCGAAAAATTCCTAACATTCCCTGTGACATGGTGGGCTTAGATAATATTCAGTCCGCCCAGATGGCCTTTAAACACCTAGTCGATCAGGGCTTTGAAGCCTTATGTTTTATTACAGAACCGATCCAATATAATAGTGCTCGTCAGGAGCGACTTAACTCTTTTCAATCCGAGCTCCAGTTATCGCCCCACATCAAAGGTGAAATTCACGAAATAGAACTCCCCAATGATTCACTTCTGATCTCAACCATCGCCACGTTCTGCAGCAATCATCGAGGCATGCGCAAGGCCATTATTGCCGCTAACGGCGTGCTCAGCTTGAAAATAGCTTACGCACTCAAACATCTCGGTCTGGCTTGGGGGGCGGATATCGGTTTTCTCAGTTTTGATAATTTAGAATGGGCCGAACTGGCCGGAAAAGGAATTACATCCATCTCACAGCCCACTGCCGATATGGGAAAGATGGCTGTAAGCATTCTGCTGGACAAACTCGCCGATCCGAAACATCAGGAGCAAGAACATCTGTTTCAAGGCGAGTTAGTCGTTCGGGGATCAACAACCTTATAGAATCACCATCGTCGATCCCCCGACGACGGTGACAAAAATGAAGTCATGGCGACCAAATGCACTTAACGTCTGCATCCGCACAATGCAACGCCCACCTAAATTTCGGGGAATAACACGGATGCACCACTTTCCGCCGAAGAGACCTGCTCCCGGAATCCCAGGAATAATCCGCGCCCCCAATCAGCCTGAGATTCATCCTCTAAAAGGATGGCAGGGGTTCGTCCCGAGAGACACTCCTGAACCTTGAGCACCCCAGCACGGGCATCCAGCACCAGATGATCACCCGATTGCAGATAAGCTAACATTCCCCCCAGTTTGGCTTCCGGGCAAACATGTAGCGCCGCAGGTACTTTACCTGAAGCGCCTGACAACCGACCATCCGTAACCAATGCCACCTGAAATCCCCGTTGCTGAATACTACTCAGCAATGGGATCAGCTTATGCAGCTCCGGCATTCCATTCGCGGCGGGACCACTAAAGCGCACGACCACCACCACATCTTTAAACAGCGCCCCGGAAAAATAAGCCGCTTCAACGGCTTGCTGAGAATCAAATACCATGGCTGGGGCTTCAATACGCCAATGTTCCGGCGCAACCGCACTCACCTTCATCACAGCTCGGCCTAGATTTCCCGACAAAACTTTCAATCCCCCAAAATCTAGAAATGCATGTGCGCGAGGGGCAATCACCTCCGGGTTTGTGGAATCCGTAACGGGTTGCCAAGACAGCTGCTGGTCGGCCCAGTGCGGAAAGGTTAATTGCGCCTCAAATCCACCAACACATGAGCGAGTATCGGTATGCACTAACTCCCGTTCCGCCAATAACTTCAATAATAAAGGTGTGCCACCAGCCTGATGAAAAGCATTAATATCTTCAGGGCCATTGGGATAGATCCGACTCAGCAACGGCACAACATCGGACAATTGTGAAAAATCATCCCAAGTGACAATCAGTCCTGCCGCCCGCGCAATCGCAATCAAATGAATCGTGTGATTCGTACTACCTCCGGAAGCCAGCAGCGCGACGATCCCATTCACTATATTTTTTTCGCTGACCAACGCGTGCAACGGCAAATAATTCGTCGCGCCCATCACCTGCGAGACAATAAGTTCACTGGCATAATCCGTAAGCGCTCGCCGCAACGGTGAGAGTGGATGTACAAAGGCCGACCCCGGAAGCATCAGCCCCATCGCTTCAAAAACTAACTGATTAGAATTAGCCGTCCCATAAAAAGTGCAAGTTCCACAACTATGATAGGAACGACACTCCACCGCCTGCAGTGCTGTTTTATCGACTCGATGTTCTGCATATTGCTGACGAACTTTAACTTTTTCTCGATTGGAAATACCAGATGACATCGGCCCAGAAGGGATAAAAAGAGCCGGAAGATGCCCGAAAGCCAAAGCCCCGATCAACTGACCCGGGGCAATTTTGTCGCAGACGCCCAGCAGTAACATGCCATCAAATGCATTGTGACTCATGGCCACCGCAGTGGCCTGAGCAATAACATCCCGAGAAAATAACGATAGTTCCATCCCAGGCTGTCCCTGAGTGATCCCATCACACATGGCCGGAACGCCTCCGGCGACTTGCCCACTCTGTCCAAGTTGAGCTAACCGCTGCTTGATTTGATCCGGATAATCTCGATACGGTTCATGAGCACTTAGCATGTCATTATAGGCCGTAATAATCGCCATATTTAGGCCACCGGGTTCCAATAACACCGCCTGTTGCCGCGTAGATCCCGCAGCGGCAACATGAGCTAAATTACCACATGACAACCGGGTTCGAGGTTTCCCAGCAGCATGTTGTCGCGCCATACATGCCAAATAAGCATCCCGCGTTCTTTCACTACGCTGCTTAATCCGCTGCGTCACTGCTTTAACAACTGGATGCATCTATGCCTCCCGAACCTGATCACGAGCCTGTGGATTCACACAATTTTTCTGAACGTCACCTTGCAGTG
Organism: Celerinatantimonas marina; assembly: GCF_046054165.1. Taxonomy (NCBI): domain Bacteria; kingdom Pseudomonadati; phylum Pseudomonadota; class Gammaproteobacteria; family Celerinatantimonadaceae; genus Celerinatantimonas; species Celerinatantimonas marina. The sequence goes on from NZ_JBFNXK010000004.1 coordinate 97,154, forward strand.
CCGCAATCAGATTATCAACGGCCATTTCAACCATCGCTCGACGCGTTTCGTGAGTTGCGGAACCAATATGAGGTAACGCCACTACATTGGGGAAAGTCAGCAGTTCAGAATCGGCCGAGAGAGGTTCCCGTTCAAACACATCTAAGCCGGCCCCCCGGATTACACCTTGTTTTAAAGCTTGAATAAGTGCCGCTTCATCCACAATTTTTCCCCGAGAACCATTGATCAAAAAAGCCCCCGGTTTCATTTTCTGAAGCTTATTCCAATCCATGAATTTTTCAGTTTCCGGCAAGAGCGGTAATACAATGCAAACAAAATCAGAACGCTGCAGCAATGTATCAATGTCACAACGGAGCGCTTGATAACGTTGCTCTGCTTCCACATTTGCCACATCATTATAATAGAGGACTTCCATCCCGAATCCGGCATAGGCTCTACGAGCCAAAGCGGAACCTATCCTCCCCATTCCCAAAATACCAATGGTCTTACCATTTACATTCACTCCGTAACTTTCTTCACCGATACTCTGAGTCCAGTGCCCAGATCGAACCAGATCAGACATTTCAATCACCCGTCGGGCCGAATTCAGGATCAGGGTAAAAATAGTATCGGCTGTCGTTTCAGTCAGCACGCCAGGAGTGTGCATCAGATAAATACCCCGTCGGGTCATCTCTGGGACATCAAACTGATCGACTCCGACCGAAATCGTTGAAGCTACTTTTAAACGAGTTGCCTGCTTCAAGTACTCGACGGGAATGGGGCTACTCGCCCCCAGCAAACCATCGGCAGTCGCTAATGCCTTTAAAAAGTCGGCTCGATTATGCTCATGAATTCCGTCAAAAAAGGTCACTTGAAACTGCGCTTGCAGTTTTTCTAACTGATCTTGCGGTATTTTCTTATAGACAACAATCGCTGGTTTCATCACTTAAACTCCTGTCTGAGCTCTCTGAGCCAGCGGTTGATCGTGCACGCCCTGCTCAGATGGTTTAACAATTAAGGTGAAAATCACAGAAACGAATAAAGCCGCTCCCATGAACATATACGAAGCCCCCGGCCCTCCTGTTGCACCATTCAGATAACCGACCACCCAGGAGCCAATAAATGATCCCAAAGCACCCATGCTATTGATCAATGCCATCGCCCCACCGGAAACATTTTTCGGGAGCATTTCTGGAATAATGGCGAAGAAAGGTCCGTAAGGCGCATACATGGTCGCCCCAGCAATCACAAGCAGTGCATAAGAGAACCAGAAGTGAGTTCCTCCCAAAAGGTACGAACTGAGGAAACAGATAGCGCCAATCAACAGCATCGGCCAAACAAACAATTTACGGTTCTGTAATCGATCCGAAGCCCAAGAGCTCACCAACATCAGGAGAGTAGCGGCCAAATAAGGCACAGCCGATAACCAACCGGTTTCAACCATTCCCATGTGAGATGCATTTTTAATGATCGATGGGAGCCACAGCACAAACCCGTACACGCCGATACTCCAGCAAAAATACTGAATACACAGTAAGATCACGTTTTTAGATTTAAACGCTTCCCGATAATTTTTAACCGGTTTGATCTCTTTTTGTTCATCAGCCAAAACTTTTGCGATCACGGCTTTTTCATCACGATTTAACCAGCGGACATCATTCGCTTTATCTCGAGCGGTTTTCCACCAGATAAAGGCCCAAATCACCCCCGGAACCCCTTCAAAAATAAACATTTCTCGCCAACCGAACGATTGGATCAGGTAACCGGAAACGACCGACATCCACAACACTGTCACGGGATTTCCCAGAATCAGGAACGTATTGGCCCGAGAACGTTCTTTTTTAGTAAACCAATTACTGATGTATATGAGCATGGCCGGCATCACAGCCGCTTCAACCACCCCCAAACAGAATCGAATCACAATCAACATCGGTAAATTACTGACTAACCCCGTCAGCGTGGCACAAATCCCCCAGAGTAAAACGCAGATAAAAATCAATTTCCGCACACTGCGTTTTTCGGCATAAATGGCCCCGGGAATTTGAAAGAAAAAATACCCCAGGAAAAACAGAGAACCGAGCAAAGACGACATTCCGGGAGTAATTTGAAGATCGTGATTAATGCCTGCGGCTGAGGCAAAACTGTAATTGGCACGATCTAAATAAGCTAAGCTATAGGTGATAAAAACGAGTGGCATAATATGCCACCAGCGTGATACCGCAGGTATATTGACTTTCATAATGACCTCGTCATTGTATTTAGGTTGGGTACTGCGTTCATATTGTTATAAGTTATAGAGTCAGGGCCGACGCCATCTCCTGATTCAATTCTTCGCGCGTGGGTAATCCTTCGCTATCGCCGATAAAACGAATCGCCCGGGCTCCGATATAATTTCCCCGTTCAGCCGCTTCTCGAACGCTTAATCCTTCAAGCAGCGCACTGATAACGCCCACAGCAAAACCATCCCCTGCGCCTACCGTATCCACAACGTGGTCCACAACACACGCACTGACCACGCCCTGATCGCCCTGAATCGTTTGGTAATAAGCACCTTTGGCCCCGGTTTTGACGATGACAATCTGGACACCTTGGGTTAAATAAAAATTCGCGATTTGCTCAGGAGATTGGTATCCGGTCAATCGTTCCCCTTCGCTAATGCCGGGGAGGACAATGTCAGATAAGCAAGCGAGTTGATTGAGTTTTTCCACCATAACCGCTTCAGATGGCCACAAAGACGGTCTGAGATTCGGGTCAAATGAAATCGACTTACCCGCTTGACGCATCCAACGCGCAGCATATTCACAGAGGGCAAAAGATGACTCAGAAAGCGCAGCGGCAACACCGGTCAAGTGCAGGTGTCGAGCCCGAGTAAAATAGGCTTGATTAAAATCTGCAATGGATAAGCGACTGGCGGCCGATCCTTTACGAAAATACTCCACAATGGGATCGGTCCCATTTTGAGTTTTAGATTTAAGCTGAAATCCAGTGGGATAATGGCGATCGATAACCACGGCCTCATGATTAATCTGTGCTTTAGCTAAAGTTTGCTGAATAAACTGGCCTAAAGAATCATCGCCCAAACGACTCATCCAGCCACTTTGAAGACCCAACCGAGCCAGCCCAACGGCCACATTCAGCTCCGCCCCCGCAGCTTTTTTCACAAACTGCTCAACGGTCGCTAATTCTCCGGGAGTACATGCAATGAACATGGCCATCGCTTCACCGAAAGTCACGACATCAAGCCCATCATTTTCAAGTGATAAATCATTCATATTCATTGGATTACGCCTCTTTTAATAACTGTACATAGTGCCGGGTAACCCCGACCAAATCAGTCCCGGTCAGGGGAAACTCAATACCTAACGGCGCACTCGTCGGCAGCTGCTCCAATAGCATTTTCCAATCTGGTCCAGCATCATCCAGCGCAATGGCCATCACTAGGCCATCTGTTACACGACTAGCTTTCACATGAATATAATCAACAAAACACCCCAGTTGAGTGGCGGCCTTTGGTGCATCTTCATCCAACCAGTGCCAATTCGCCATATCGAAGGTCATCTTCAAAGGCACACCGAACTGGGTCACTCGGGTGAAAAACTGGACTAACGGAGCCAATATGCCCCCCTCAACGGTTTGATCATTTTCGACCAATAACTGCAGCGGAATCCCCTGCAACAAAGAGCCCAAAGCCACTAGATCACTGTCATTACGATATCCACCCAATGGCAATTTTAAAAAGACCGCCCCCAGCATGACCGCTTCATCCAGCCGTTGTCGAAGAGCCGTTTCATTCAGCCTTCCCCGCTCATCAAATAAAGGTGATGGCGAAGAATACACACTGATTAACTTCGCATTACGGATTAAAACCGCTAACGTTTTAAGTTCCGATGCATCCACTAGCAGTTCTTGGCGAATTTCAATGCCATCGGCTCCGCTTTCCTGCACTATTTTTACCAGCTCGGCCTGTCCACCAAGGCGCTGAATAAACTGCGCACCATAGGCAGAAGCCACTACAATCACTGTTCTCATAGGTTGTATTCCCGTTTACTACAACTGCAAATAACCTGCGTTGTATTCATGAATGCGCACATTATGGGAACGGTCCCAAACAAGATCCAGAGCACAACTTCAGTCATGCGATCCAGATCACGGCATCGATTTATAAACTCGACATAAATTTGACCCCTCTCGCAAAATAGCCTTTTAAAAAAAGGGGGAATTATCGAAGTGACTTTGACCGTGCTTGAATAACATTTCAGAAATGAAGAGAGAGAACGCCGTCCAGATCCAGACACACGTTGATGGAGCCGAAGTTTCTTCTTAACAAAAGGAACACACGGCTATAAGACTGCTGTTTTATTAAACGAAACCCCGCCTATTTTGCTGTAATTCCTGTATCATCAGCTCCTCATTCTAAAAATCACCGGCAAAAATGTTTCCCAAAACGATTTTCCGGATCTATAAGCCTGAAAAAGGCATCACGATTTAATTTAACCAAGCATCACATTGTGAGCAGAGAAGAGATTTAAAAGCATCATGTTGGCACAAGAACAATCGGTTAGTTTCTCGCTTCGGGATTACAAAATCATTGCCCTCTCGATTCTGGGAGGCGCATTGGAAGTTTATGACTTTATTATTTTCGTGTTTTTATCGGTCACTATTGCCGATGTTTTTTTCCCGGCATCGATTCCGGAATGGTTGCGACTTTTAGAAAGTATGGCGATCTTTTCAGTCGGTTATCTGGCGCGCCCATTGGGTGGGATCGTCATCGCACACTTTTCCGATAAGATTGGCCGCAAACATATGTTTAACTTCACCGTATTGTTTATGGCGATGCCCTGCCTGCTGATCGGTTTTTTACCCGGCTATGCGCAAATCGGCTTATGGGCTCCCCTATTATTATTATTGGCTCGGCTGATCCAAGGGGCTGCTTTAGGCGGGGAAGTCCCCAATGCCTGGGTCTTTGTGGCTGAACATGCGCCTCGCCAGCATCGCGGCTATGCATTAGGTCTATTGCAAGCCGGTTTAACGCTAGGCTATATGCTGGCCGCCTTAACAACGACCTTGATTACCAGCCGTTATACTCAGGATGAAATCACGTTGTGGGCTTGGCGGATCCCGTTCATCGTCGGTGGGATTTTTGGTTTTATCTCGGTTTGGTTGCGGCGCTGGCTCAATGAAACCCCCATTTTTTTGCGACTAAAACAAAATAAACAACTTGCAACCCGACTCCCGTTATCTGAAATTTTACGCCACCACCGCAGCGCTGCGATCCCAACAGCCTTGCTAACCGCCATGATCGCCTCAGCTGTGATTATGGCAATCGTCGTCACACCGATTGCGCTCCAAAAATTTTATGGTATGAATGCTAGCGATACTTTTGAGATCAGCTGTATTGCTATTTTATGTCTGAATATCGGTTGTGTGATTGCCGGGAAAATATCCGATTATCTGGGCGCATGGCGTACGATTGCGTTATACAGTGTGCTGCTGGCGATAGGGACGACTATTTTAACTCTGGCACTCGATGCCTCGCCCCGAGTATTAATCATCAGTTATATTATAGCTGGATTATTAAGTGGGATTATTAGTGCAGTTCCCGCCGTGGTTGTTCAGCTATTCCCTGCGCGAGTCAAAGTAACAGGCATCTCACTCATTTATAATATCTCTTATTCCATCTGTTCCAGCGTAATGCCATTGGCCCTGTTAGCCCTGTTGCATTACCACCGCTGGGGAATGGCCTTGTTTTCTTGGGGAGTCATGCTCGTCGGTCTGCTAACAGTTTATATGTTCCGGAAAACACCGCTTTATACGGATTAACATCATTAAGGCAGCCCGGTGCCATCCGCCTGGCTGCCGCAAAATTCACAAAAATCTCATCAAAAACAAACTATCTCCAGCTACCCTTATCTCTATTCCGATAAACCCGTACAGCTACTCCATTTTAGGGAAATTTTGATTACACTAGGGTCTGTTGTTCCCTTTTCCTACAGACAGGGAACCGCAGTCTCTTAAACTCAACAAAGGTTCATATGTGGCGTAGACACACCCCGTCACGCATGATGTTCCAGGCAATAAAAGGTGAACAAAATAAATATGCCCACTGCAACTTATCTCAAGCATGGCACAAGGTTCGTGCCGTTGTTACTTCTCGCAGGATTTGCTCACACTAGTTTTGCATTTGATCTGACCGACGTAACCCAACAAGCTCAGAAGCTTGCCAGTCACGCTTATCAACCCGAAGCCAGCAATCTGTCCCCCACCTTTGCGCAAATGCAATTTGCCGATTATCAAAAGATCCAGTTTCGTGATGACCGTGCTTACTGGGGCCAGACAGATTCCCCTTTTAAACTCGAGTTTTATCATCAGGGGATGCAGTTTAATACCCCGGTTCGAATTAATGAAATCACCCCTGATGGCAACGTTCAACCGATCCGGTATCAGGCCGATTATTTTAATTTCAATGGGACTCGTCATGATGCGTCTGCCGTTAAAGATTTAGGCTTTGCCGGTTTTAAAATTTTGTATCCGGTCAATACGCCGGAGCATCTGGATGAAGCGGCTAGTTTTCTGGGAGCCAGTTATTTTCGAATCATTGGTCCCGGGCAGATCTATGGCTTATCCGCTCGCGGGCTGGCCATCAATACCGGCGAGTCAACCCCGGAAGAATTTCCGAAATTTAAGGCTTATTGGATTGAACGCCCTGCCAAAGACAGCGATCACATCACCTTTTATGCACTCATGGATTCCCCCAGTGCAACCGGAGCCTATCGCTTTACCCTCTATCCCGATCAAAATAAAGATGCACAAATCAAGGTCGAAAGCCGCATTTATATGCGCCACTCGGTCAAACGATTGGGAATTGCGCCATTAACCAGTATGTTTCTGTTTGGTCCAAACCAGCCTTCAATAACGCCTAATTTCCGCCCGGCCTTGCATGATTCCAATGGTCTGGCGATGCACACCGGCAAAGGAGAATGGATTTGGCGCCCTTTGGAAAACCCAAGATATTCCAATATCAGTTCATTTGGAATGACGAATCCCCGAGGATTTGGGCTGTTGCAACGAGGTCGGGATTTTCATGCGTATGAAGATCTCAAAGATCGTTATGATCTACGTCCCAGCGCTTGGATAGAACCTCAAGGTCATTGGGGCAAAGGCCGGGTGGCTCTTTTTGAAATGGCCAGCCCGGATGAAACCAACGACAATATGGTCGCGTTCTGGATGCCTGATCAGCAACCCGCACCCAGTCAGGTGATGAAGTATGACTACATCATTCATTTCAGTACCCACGAAGAACGGCTACGTTCAGACAAACTGGGGTATGTCATGCAAACGATGCGCACACCGGGCCATGTCTATCAGAAAAATCTGATCCGTCGCCCGGATGGCAGTACTTCATTCTTGATCGATTTTGCCGGAGATGCGCTTAAAAAATTGGCGAAAAATGACGCTGTAAAAGCTCAAGTCAGTGTTGGGTCAAATGCGCAGTTGATGAGTCAAAATATCCAATACAACCCAGTGACCGGGGGACGGCGTTTAGATCTGCGAATTAAAGTCAAAGATCCCCACCAACCGGTAGAAATGCGAGCCAATCTGGCGAAAGATGGCCAACCGATTACCGAAACCTGGAGTTATTTACTCACGGCGACTGAGTAATAGATTCTAAAAAAATGCCACCTTATTCGGTGGCATTTTTAGGTCTATTAGCGTTTCAGATAATGAGCAATCGGCTTCAATTCCGGTTGTTCCGCAATTAATTGCGCCACAATCGCCGCTACCGCTTCGGCACCACGATGCTGAAAATGGGTGGTATCCGGTTTATCCAGCCGTCCGGTCCGATCTTTATAATAAGGATACTGCTGGGGATCAACCGCCAACCAATATTCTTTCCAATGATCTTCACCCAGTTGATTCGCCAGTTGAATTGTAGCCTGTTCCAATTCCAGCACCGGAACCTGATTAATCCGCCCAGTATCTCGCACCGTCTGAGAATAATCGCCAACATAAGCATAGTTATGCCCTGAATCCTGTTGGGTTAAATGCGTATGGACGACTGGAAATCCAGTTTTACCTTCCGCATTTTTAATCCGAGTCGTCGGTGTTAATAATACCGGCGTCATATGATGCGCTTTCGCATAACGAATAAACCAGCTCAGCGAATACTGAAATGACATTTGAGGTCGATGCATCGGAAATTGCGGATGCCCCTCAGCATCGTTAGGATACGTACAGGTATTACGGACATCGTACTGCCCCCGACCATCAGGATCATCCTTACATTTTTCGTCATTATGCCCCATCTGGATCAGCAGGTAATCCCCCGGACGCATCATCGCACGCATAAAGCGGAACCAGCCCTGATTATAAAAGGATCGTGAGCTTCGCCCTGACTCAGCCGCATCCACAACCTTAATTTCCGGTACATTCTGAAATTGCTCGGCAAACACCTGTCCCCATCCGGTGCGGGGATAAGCCTCTCCCGGATAAATAGATGCAGTTGAATCACCTAAAATAAAGATCCGAGTTTTAGCACGCTGCACAGCCTGTAGCTGCATCCGAAACTGGTTTATATCAAAAGGTTGGACAGCTCCATCGACCGTCGTGGCCGGTAACGGATGATACAGGGTATCCGTGAGGGTCGTTGATGAAACCTGACCATTACTGGTCTGATAGTTACGATTGACCAATAACACCGAAACCAATTGCTTAAACAAAGGTTGCCATTTCGCAGTATAAGTCACTGGATTAAAATTTGCGGGCAATCCCAATTGAGTAAAAGCCTGGCCGAAGCCTTCAGAAATCACCTGTTGACTCTTCACCATCGCATTAGCTGAAAGTTTTGAGACAGCATCAGGTTGATCAATCACTTGCTGCGGGCCAATGTACCCAGAAGCGGTTGCCACATACGAAAGCATCTTATCGGTCAATGGATTAATATTGAGCCGAATCCGGTTTCCCATATGATGCGGTTGCTGCTCCAAGGTCCAGAAACTTCCCATACAAATACCCCGTAGCGTATCGCTACGAGAGCAATTGGCATCTAGTTCGTACGCAGAAGCTACCAGAGGAAACTGGAGATCAGAGATCTGCAATTTATAATAGCCCTGCGGATTTGTCAGGGTCAGATACTGATGACCAGCAGCATCGGTTACTTGAACATGGGCAGGGAATTTCATCAAGTGCGCCGACACCCGACCAGAAACCCATATAGAGCCATTCACATGGCCGTGATGCCCCAACAGCGTTTGCATCGATGCACCGGGAGCCGCTTGAGTATATTGTGAAGAAGTTGAATCATTCATCACTTGTGCCGATGTATTCGCAGCCACCAACAACCATCCCGACAAGAATAATGACCACGACACAGAATGTGTATAAAGATGCTTTAAATTCATATTCGATCCTACTCTGGAACTCCACCACGCCATTGCTGACGCGGTAGGTCGATTGGAAACAAACAGAATAAAAAAGGCCGGGAATAAATCCCGACCCACTCATGGATTAATAAAATAAGAGACGTTCTAACTGTTTGATCTGTTTCTGCGCTTCCACTTCAGTTTTCACAGGTTGACTGATGATTTTCTGAATTTTCTGCAGTTTAGCCTGACTAAATTGAGTCTTATTTTTACCTCCGACATAAAACTCATTGGAACGCCCCACGTCTCCGTGGACAGAATCATCAAGATGTTTGCCTTTATCCAAATGTAACGACTGGTTACTGATCAGATGCGCTGGGCGTAACAGGCCACTATATGGATTTTTACGGATAATGTAGTTAAAGCGCTGATTATCCATCGAAATATTATCCATAATAGTCAGAGGACCCGGGTTAAAGTTGTCGGTAATACCATCCATATGGTTATTAAAAGACAGACTATGAATCAGGACATGAGCCACGGGTAACCCTTCGCCGCCTAGTTTAAAGCCATTGCCACGATGCCCGCCTTTCATATTTTTCATATGGAAAGTTTGACCATTATTAAAGGCTATCGAGTTAATGATTTTAACGGCACCATTCGGACCATCTTCGACTTTATTAAACAGATCGTAACCGTCATCGACATTATGATGCGAGATACAGTTGACCAAGGTATTCCCATCACCAACCCGCATTTTCACAGCAAAACCATCGGCGTTAATCTGCGATTTATCCATGTTGTTATAACTTTCACTATTGGTAATGAGGTTATAACTTGCCCACAGTGCCCGGCCAATACCGCTTGGGGATACTACTTGGATCCCGGTATCCGGTGCTTCATGGACGGTCGCCCGATCAATCCAGTTATGGCTGCCATTGATAATCAGCCGTTCACCATCCACTTCAAAATTAAAGAGTTGCCAATAATTCGCTTCTACCAACACCTGCCCGGTAAAACGAACATGTTCACCATCACCTAACAGACGTTTAGGTTGATCGGGGGTTCCGGATAAACTGCGAGGCAAAACGATACCGCTATAATCACCGTTAGTTAGATGGATTTCACCACCGGGAGCCAGCGATGTAATCGCCGTAGCTAAATCAAGAGGAGAATCCAACGTGCCTTTATTACTGGCTTTGCCCTGAGGTGACACGTAAATATTATAAGGATTTTCAGTCTGCTGATAACTCACTTCCCAATGTTTGTTTACCGCACTCAGAGCACTATCGGCTGGCGTAAAGCTCAGATCAAACGCGCTTTTATCCGCGACAGTCACCGGGATATCCAATTGTTCACCAGCCCGCAAATGCACCGGTTGCCCCACGGGTTTACCATCTTGTTGTAACTGGTAAGCGCCATCATAATTCGCCACCGCCTGGGCATGATAATCATGCACAGAAGTCATCTCAGGAGAAGCAACTTCGACTCGAGTTTCCAATGCTGGGGGTTCATACGCAGGAGTATCTGGAGTATGTGCCACTGAGGTGGTCAAACTGACATGAGAGACACTCACTTTCGCGTTGCGAGCCGCAAAGAATCCTACATACTGATGAGCTTTATCCTGAATACTCACCAAGTTCGCTGGTGCATCAATTTTATAACTCTGGACCGGTTGTCCCGGCTCCTGAAATGACACACTGAAACCATCATCGCTACGGCTTAGCGTCATGTGATATTGGTGCTTCGCATCATGTGCGACGCCTTTTACATAATCGACCCGTTTTAACAAGTTATGAGGGCTCCCCCACGGCGCATGGATCCCGCGGCGATAGGAGGCATTAATATTGGATAGTCCATCATTCTTACGACTGTGAGAACGCATCAGGTTCATCACCATATTGGATGCAGATGGAAATTCTTCATGCCCTAATGGCTGTGGATCAAGCCGTGGAGTCCCGATGATATCCCGAACAATCAAGCCAGCGCCTTCCTGACGATTGGGTGTTGAACCGGTTTCTGGTCCCAGTTCTTCCAGTGTCAAATCAGCTGATAAAATGAAGTTTTCAGAAGTCGGTAATACCGTGTAATAAAAAGTCCCCCCTTCATGGGAGTTCGCTAATTTTCCGCCCCGACTCTCAATCGTAAAATGATCCAATAAAGGACCTGAACCTTTGACGATCTGCCCATTATGCGTAACCTGATTGGTCCCAATCTTATTCGGTAAAATGGTCGATCCAAAGTTTAAATCGGTTGACTGGCCAAAAGTAATGGCATGCCAAGTTTGTGAGGAAGGAGCAGCCTGAACACTGGGGAGATTCAATAAAACAAAGGCACACGCTCCTAATGTAACATTCAACTTGTTATACATAGGACTATCCAGAATAGTAAAAGAGAAAGAACAACAGTGAAACGGCTTAATTCACTGTTTGATCATCACTACCGCAATTAGAAGTTATATTTAACCCCTAAACGCAGACGTAACTGATGCTCATCGTTATATTTTTTGCTGCTATTTGATTTACCAGTGACCATGCCAACTTCCCAGAATGGGATCCAGCCACTTTCAAATTTATCGTATTCACCGGTCAAGTTAATCAAATGATCGGTTGATTTTCCTTTCCAGTGAGAGTCGACATGATCTTGATATTTTTTGAACTCAAAATCATAACCTAATTTACCCCAGCTAAAACTGTAATTACCGGTCCAGTTGAACTGATGGTATGGCTCATCACCCCGATCATTACTAGAGTAAACTTTTAACCCATAACGATACCGTAATGCACTACTAAAGTTTTTGGTAAATTTGTAAGTTCCTTTGACCTGTTCTTTATAGGTCACGGCACTACTACTGGAATCCATAATAAACCCCGGTTGAACCGTGAATTTTTTACTGTATTTCCAGTCATAGCTGACACCCGCTTCATGACCATTCGAACGCGTATCATCAAGTGAACTATTGTCGTTATGTGCATATTTTGCTTCAACGTAGATCCCCACACCATTGTGAAAACGGTGATCGATCCGGAACCGATCTTTACTGGCATGAGAGTCCTTATTGTATTCATGCCGTAAATTCAAACTAGTTGCCGAGACTGTACCTGCATACAAAACTGAAGCCGTGGCCAACGCGCATAGAGAAAGTACCATAGGATAACGAGACATAATTTTAAAACTCCATTTCTTTTTTATTTCGACATGTTTTATTCTTAATATAATTATGTTTCAATTGAACAAATCAGGTATTGTGATGATTGACGCTAAATTATTTATCAACTTCATAATTTATGTGATGACGTTCACTGTTCAAAAATCACTCTAGCCCAGAGCGGTATAAAACACAGTAAGATGCATCCAATAAGTGACTTTAATTTCATTAGAAATGAATGAAATACATCAGCTAAGCCATTCCTTAAAATAATTAATTATTTTTAATGAATTTGTATTTCATTTTTTGAGGAATAAATGTGAACAACACATTAATACCCAATATTTTAGAGTTTTTAACTCATATTGATCCCTTCGATAGACTACCGACTAATTTATTAGAATTGATCGCCGGTGAAGTTCAAATCCAATATCTCCAGCGAGGGGAAACTTTAGAATTCAGAAGTGATGATAGTGAGCATTTCCTATATATCATTCGTACCGGCGTGATCGAACAGCGATTAGAAAATGGTGATTTAAGGGCACGATTAGGCATAGAGGATCAATTTGGGTTTACATTTTTCCAACATCAGGATGCGAGTGAACGTTACCGAGCTCAGGTATTGGAAGATGCATTACTGTATCTGGTCCCGCGCAGCAGTCTGCAAAAAATTCTGGCTAACTATCCCCAATATCAGGCTTACTTTGATGCCCATGCCATTGTCCGCCTGAATTCGGCGACCCGAGTGCGCTGGTCCCCGGAAAAAGCGCTGTTTATCCGCAAAGTTCGGGAGCTGGCCAGTGAGCACGTGGCCATTGTCAAACAAACCGATTCTATTCGTGATGTGGCTTATCAAATGAGCGTCACCACCCCCAGTCCACTGGCGATCATCATGGATCACCAGCAGCTGGTCGGCATTCTCACCGATCGAGATATTACCCGTCGTGTCGTAGCGGCACACGTTGATACCAGTCAGCCCGTGAGCCAAATTATGACCCGCAATCCGGTCACCGTTGATAACAATGACCTGGTGATGCACGCCGCAGCACTGATGATGCAGCACAACATTCGAAGCCTACCGGTCCTTGAAGACAACCTTCCCAAAGGTTTTATTACCACATCTCATCTGGTTCAGAATCACCGTGTACAGGCTCTGTTTCTCATCGAAAAAATCAAATACGCCCAAAGCATTGATGACTTAGCTAAATTATCTACCGAAAAACAGGCCGTATTCGAAGCGCTCGTCGAAGGGCATGTCGAAGCCAAGGCGATCGGCTATGTCATGGCCATGATCATGGATGCCTACACTCGGCGCCTCATTCGAATGGCTATCGCATTTCTGGGAGAACCTCCGTGTGAATTCAGCTGGATCGTAGCGGGCTCGCATGCTCGCTCAGAAGTCCATCTACTTTCGGATCAGGATAGTGCCATTATCATTCCTGGAGATACGATGACAGAGCCCCAGAAGGCTTATTTCAGCCATCTGGCGATGTATGTGAGCAATGGTCTGGCACAGTGTGGCTATCCACTTTGCAGTGGCCATTATATGGCGGTTAATCCGGCCTGGTGCCAACCACTGGAAACCTGGAAACATTACTATCGCAAATGGGTCGGACAGCCCGAGTACGAAAAACTACTCCATGCCACCGTATTTTTAGAAGTCCGGACCCTCTATGGCGATCCATCACTATCCGAACAGTTACAATCCTATCTCTACGACTTAATTCAGCATAATCACCAATTTTTGAGTTCTCTGACTGAATCGGCGATTTTGTTTAGTCCCCCCCTTGGGATCTTCAAAAACTTTGTACTGGAAAAAAGTGGTGAAAACAGTAATGAGCTGAATGTGAAAAAATTCGCACTCAACCTGATTGTTGATTTAGCCCGGATCTACGGGTTATCGGTCGGTAGTGAAAAAACCGGGACCGAAGATCGATTCGAAGCTGCTTATCAAGCCGGAGCCATTAAAAAAGATGCCTATCAGAACATCATTGGAGCCTACCAATTTTTACTGCAGGTCCGTCTGGATCACCAGCTCAAAGCCCTTAGAGCAGGGGAAAAACCCAATAATCACATTGCTCCGGAGCACTTTAGTAGCTTCGAAAGAAAACATCTGAAAGAAGCCTTCAAAATTATTTCAGACACACAAAGTTTTGCAAAATTACATTTTGGGAGACATTAATGGGATATCTCAATCAGCTGTTTGAGCCCAAATCTCATAACGATAAACAACCCGCAGCCCTCATCAAACGTTCCCCTCAACTGCTCTCTGAACCAGGACTTCGAGAGTGGCTCAAAGCTTCTCTTAGCATCGATGAGCAAAAAATCCTCACTATGCAAAACTATCTGGCTGTCGATATCGAAACCAGCGGTTTGGACCCCAATACTGATGCGCTGCTCAGTATTGGTTTTGTGCCGATTGATCGAGGACGGATCAATCTGGCTCAAGCCCAGCATTACTACATTCGAGATGCCTCACATATCAATGCCAATAGCGCTGTCATCAACCATATTGTGCCGCAAATGCTGCTGGAAGGATTACCCGCGAAAGAAGTCCTGCAAATCTTTTTTAAAAACTTGGCCGGGCGGATCCCCATCGCTCACGGCAGTTGGATTGAACATCGGTTTATTGAACATCAGGCCCAACAAACTCTAGGATTACCCTATCTGCCGCTACAGTGGCTTGATACTTTAAAAATTGAAAAATCACGAATGGCCAACGGCTGCGTTCCGCCCAATCTGGATGTTCAACTCAACAGTGTCCGTCATCGTTATAACCTTCCGGATTATCAGGCCCATAATGCCCTCTATGATGCCATCGCCACGGCAGAGCTGTTTTTAGTCCTCACTCGAGCCATCTATGGCAATAACCAACCTTCCTTGCAAAATTTTTATAAATATCAGCAAAAAGCCCGGATGAATCTATAAAAAAAGACCAGGGCTCACAGCCTCTGGTCTAAAACGCCCACTATAGAAATCGCTCTTGATAAGGCTTACCCCCTGTTGAGGGTTACTAAAACCGCCTTAACATCAATCACGCCCTGTTAGCTCCACTTAAGAAGTTGTTACAGGACGCCTTTATACATAAACCTGTTATTTTTTGAGCTGCTCAGGGACCTGAGCCCGATACAGCGCCGGAACGCCTTCCGCATCACTGGTATATAACACCCAGTTATCATCCGGACTAAATGACGGATGAGGATGAGTAATTTGCCGATCACCATCCAAAACAGCCCACGAAGTATTATGTTTCACTAGTTTATGGGCTTGCTGGGTATGGGTGTTCAGAACATACAAAAATGGATCATTGATAATCTCATAATGTCCCTGATCATTGACATCCACCGGAGCATCGCAGCCATCGCCCACCATAAGTGAACCGTCATAGTTACTCATCAAATGTGAACACGCCGGCATATTCATGATCGCTTCATCTTGAAGGGTTTGAGGATCGGCTTTCGAGATTAACCGTTCGGACTTCCCTTTAAAATAAGATACATATGCCAGTGCGGAACCATCCGGGATCCAGAATTCATGGGTACACGATTCACCTTCATCCTGTTTTTTAACCCGCCGCATATGGCTACCGTCTCGGTTGATCAACCACATCCGCTCCACGACGTCGTGAGGGCCTTCATGACAGAAAGCAATGGTATTACTATCAAATGGCCGATAGATAGGATGACCCAACCAACGATCTTCTTGCAGAATGACGTCCTGTTCACCGGTTTGAATATCAATATTGATTAACCGACAAGTTGGATTGGTATAATAGTATTCCCGGAAGATGTTCCAATCCGAGAGTTCTCGCCAGCATGATTTGGCAATTTCAATCCCGACCAACTGGGTACATTCACTATTCGCCACCCAGGTTCCGTATCCGACCCAGTCATCCGGAACCGTATAAATGGTCCGTTCTGTTAACGAAGCTAAGTCGACTTGCCGCAGATCCCGACCATTTTTCACATAAAACAGTGATTTTTCATCCTGACTTAAAAAGCCACCGAACGTATTATCGCCAGAACCTTCGGTCAACTGTCGGGCCTGCTGCTGTTCTAGATCGAGCAAATAATAGTTCCGATTACCATCGAAATCACCGGCAAATAACAGGTAACGGCCATCGTTAGTAAAACATTTCTGATAAAAATAATTTCGGTGGCAAATGACATCTGCCGGCGTCAGACGCTGATAGACGATCCCGGTATCATCATCTGTAAAATCTGTGAAAGAAAGGGTAACTACTGAACCTTTAGCCATAATATACAACTCCATCAACACACAGCTATGGCCGGTGCCATAGCTGTGAAGATTAAACTTACAACAACTTACGAATGACGATGAGAAGTCTGAGTCGGTGAGGTGCTACCACCGGCCATCTCAAACACTTTTTGATCGCCTACTGTCGCACTACGAGCCAGCAGATAACCCACTAACAATATCGCGAGTGCACAGAACAAGAATAAGAGCCGGCCCCACCAAGGATTTGGAATTAAGACCATCAGAATCAATCCCACACCCATCACTGAAGTCAACATACCCAGTTTTTTACGTTGCTGACGGTCAAATTCACTCTGCCCTTCACCAGCGACACATTCAGTGTCCACATCTTCAAAGAACGCTTTAGTTTCTTCAATATAAGGGTCGTTTTCTTCTTTGTACAAGAAGGAGGTTAACCAGAAGAAGCCCAGTGTAAAGATAAGGTGTGCGGCAATGGTATCGACCAAACGCAAGGCTGAGAATTCACGACCAGTTAGATGAGTCACACCGAACCAACCAGCGACCACATTTGGAGTCACGATTTCAAAGACCATGTAGCTGACGAACAGACCGAAGATCACAGTGACCCAAGGTGCCCATTTTGGTGTTTTGCGGATGAAGATACCTGCAAACAGAGGGACCAAAATTGGTGATTGCAGCAATGTGGCAACAGTCATCATCAGGTCAAACAGGCTCATATGTTTCAATGAATTGAAGAACTGAGCCATCACGATAACCAGCACCCCGTTTACAATACAAACCACCTGCCCAGCGACTAAGTTTTCTTTATCACTGGATTTGCCTTTACGGAATATGTTGGAGTAGAAACTACGGACAAAGATACCGGAGTTACGGTTCAAAGCAGAATCCATTGAAGACATTGTGGCGGCAAACAAACCGGCCATCAACAGCCCAACAGTTCCTAACGGCATGGTATTTCGGGCAAAGACCAGATAAACCGCATCGGTAGCTTTCGACCCCAGTTCAGGATAAGCCTGTGCTGCATCAGGATACAAAATGGCACTCGCCCATGGAGGAATGAACCAGATAATGGCACCACAGATCATCAGACACATGGCCAAAATGGCAGCTTTGCTGGCATTTTTAGAATCTTTCGCATTTAGGAACCGATAAGATTCCTGCATGTTATTGATACTCTGCAACTGTTTCACAATGAAGAAGAAAAAGCTACCGACTAACAATATTGGGAAGTGCATGTCAGGGCCCATGATGAAACCCGATGGGAAATCAGTAATGATTTTACCCGGACCGCCAACAGCAACGAGCGCCACAATCGCACATGCGACTGAAATGACCGCGACCACCAGTGTCTGAATAAAGTCCGAAGCCACAACCCCCCAAGCACCGCCGATTAAAGAGATCAACAGTACGACAATCCCGGTCACCCAGATAGTGGTTACGATATCGGCTTTAAATACCGCCGAAGCGAAAACACCCAAACCATTCAACCAAACCCCGGCGTTAATCACACTTAATGGGATAATCACCCAAGTGAAGAATTGTTCATTTACTGGACCGAAACGACGACGGACCCCTTCAGTGGGCGTGTCGACTCGCATCTGCCGGAAACGACGAGCGAAATAAAAATAGGCGGCCACATAAGCTAGAATATTACCGATGAATACCCCTAGAATCGTAAATCCGTCGCTGAAGGCTTTCCCTGCAGCACCGGTAAATGTCCATGCAGAAAACTGCGTCATAAACGCCGTTGCACCAACCATCCACCAGAGCATTCGCCCACCCCCACGAAAGTAGTCACTACTACTTTTCGAGGCCATTTTCTTAAAGATCACGCCGATGATAACCATCAGCAAGAAATATCCGCCAATGACGATGTAATCGTAGTTCATCTCTTTTCCTTGAAACGTTGTTTTAATTTAAACGAATGATAATTTTAAAATTGCAGATGAACCGTGACCTAAATCCAAACTCAGGTGGCATATCTAGTAAAATGACGAATATGTGACAGATCTCACTTTTATGCAGAAAAGTTTACCGTTAATGAAGTGCAGCACTCATTTTAAAAGCGGACTTTATTGTAAGGCAGCCGTGAGCCCCATAGCGACAACAGACCCCCAAAGAAGAAAGTACTGGAAAAAAAACTAACAATAGCGCTACTATCGTTATGTGTTTTACTATATTACGAATCACAAAGACTTGAATGACAATCATTAAATGAACCTTTCGTTTTCAATTTAAATATTCATATAAAAACAATAAATTATTAGTATTTGTTGACCTGTTCTCGTTCGATCATCACGACTAAATGCCGCCTGTAACAGGCATCATTGTCACAAACAGAAGCGATCAATACGCAACAATACCTCTTATCCATCGTGAGTCACTGATTTCGTAACCCGTAAAACTATCGCCTTAGATGACCAAATGGAGCTTTTATGAATCAGACAAAATCGCAATTTATTCGACCCAAATATCTGGCACTGGCCGTGGCCGCCCTTTTATGGCAAAGCGGCGCTCAGGCCGCCGAAAATATTCATGTCACCTATGCCGGTTCAATGGGAGTGGTCATGGATAAAGTCCTCGGCCCAGCCTTTGCCCAGCAAAATAACGTTCATTTTCAGGGGCAAGGCCAAGGAGCCTATGGGATGGCTCACCTGTTGGCTTCGAAAAAAATCGTAGCCGATGTGTTTGTGTCGATCACCCCGGGGCCAATTCAAATCTTAGAAAAAGCCGGATTGGTTGATCATGCCGTGCCGGTAGCCAGTACCAGCATGGTGATCGCATACAATCCAAAAGGTAAATATGCCGCTCAATTTGCCAATGCAGCGCAACATCCAGATCAACAAGCGTGGTGGAGCGTTTTGGAGCAACCCGGAGTTCATTTCGGTCGCACCGATCCCAAAACCGACCCACAAGGGCGTAACATCATCTTCACTATGCAGCTGGCTGGACTTTACTATCACCAACCGGATCTCATGCAAAAAGTTCTGGGAAGTTATCAAAATCCCAAACAAGTGTTCACCGAAGGGGGGCTGCTGACTCGTCTTGAAGCTGGACAAATCGATGCATCATCAGGTTATGAAGCCGCCGTTCGCTCTGCTGGGTTACCTTTTATCTCACTGCCGGATCAGATGAATCTCAGCAACCCGGATATGTCGGTACAATGGTATGACAAAGCGGGCTTTAGCATTAAAAATGCGCAAGGCAAAACGATGGCAATGCACACCCAACCGTTGGTCTACTATGCAGCAATTTTGAAAAATGCCCCAGAACCTAAAGAAGGTGCGGCCTTTATCAAATTCATGCAAAGTGCCAAAGGACAGGCATTGATGCAAAAAAGTGGCTATAGCGCTCCGAAAGGCGGAGACATTTAGTTGCGTTCTCTGCCCTTGTCAGGACCGGCGCTGGCATTATTGCTAGCGCCGTTTATCACCCTTTTTTTAATTACCCCCTGGAATAATTTCCATCTGGATTACGGTGACAGTCAATCGGTTCTGGTTTCACTGGGTTTGGGAGGGATCGCTCTGGGATGTATCATTTTACTAGGAACCCCTCTGGCGTGGTGGTTGGCTCGCACCCAATCCCGCTGGCGAAATTTGGCCGAAATTACCGTTTTGGTTCCACTGCTCACCCCGCCACTGGCGATGGGCATGCTACTGGTATCCGCCTATGGGCCTTATGGCACATTAGGCCAGCTACTCACAACGTTAGGGCTCTCGCTTAATAACAATCCGCCCGCTTTTGTACTCGCACAAATTTATGCTGCTTTGCCTTGGTATGTCTTAAGCGCCCGTTCAGCCTTTGAACAGATCCCCCGAGACATTGAAGAAGTTGCGCTGACTTTAGGCGCGAGCTGGACGCAGATTTTTCTACGCCTTTCACTCCCGCTTTCCAAACGGGGACTAGCCACCGGCATTGCGCTGGCCTGGAGTCGCATCATCGGTGAATTTGGCGTCGTGATGGTCTTTTGCTACTTTCCGCAAGGGATCCCAGTCAAACTCTACATCAACCTGCAAGATAGTGGGGTGGCGGCCGTCTATACGTTGCTGTGGCTCTTATTAATCACAGCGCTTCCTCTGCCACTCTGGTGTCTCATCCGGCGAAAAACCAAGCCTCAACCGTTTTAATGCTTGGTTCCCCCTGTGGCCGTCAATATTGCACAAACGTTAATAGAATGATAATTATGTGATGTTAAGTATCATACAATCTTCTAAGAGACCTCATCATGAATCAAACATGGCTTCCTATTTACACTGACCAACCTTTTTCCGGCTATCTATCTCTCCCCCCATCCGGCCAAGGTCCGGGAATCGTTTTGATCCAGGAGATTTGGGGTGTCAACGAACATATTCGCACCGTTGCCGATCAATATGCACTAGCCGGATTTGTCGTTTTGGCCCCTGATGTCTTCTGGCGACTCACGCCCCGACTCTCACTGAACTACGATGAAGAAGGCAATGCCAAAGCCTTCGAATGTTACAGCAACGTAGATCTCGATTTAGCCCAACAAGACATGGTCACCGCCGTTCAAACGTTAAAATCACGCCCGGAAGTGACTGGCAAAGTAGCGGTCATGGGGTATTGTCTGGGAGGCATGCTCGCCTATCGGACCGCCACCGCAACCGATGTCGACGCAACGGTTTGTTACTATGGGGGCGGCATTGCCAAATATCTCGATGCAGCTAGCCGAATCAGCGCCCCGATCCTGTTCCACCACGGAGCGTTGGATGAACATATTCCCACCGCCGATGTCCAACACATCAAACAAACATTTGCCGATAATCCGCTGGCCACCTTTTATGATTACCCGGAAGCAGGCCACGGCTTTAACTGCTGGGGACGACCCTATATGTATCACCAACCCTCAGCACCACTGGCCCAAGGACGAACCTTAATGTTCTTAGCCAAGCAACTTTATTCATAATACAAGCAGGCCACATCTAGGTGGCCTGTTCCAAGCGGAGACATCATTTAAGCTTCTCGTACCGCCACCGCAAATAAGGTTCGCAAAGTAAAGTTCCCCTGAGGATCCAGTTGTAACGATTCACGGATGTCCAAAGGCGCCATGGCCAATAAACAGTGAATGGCGTTTTGCAATTCCGGCTCGGGCTGCATCCGCTCCAGCCATTGCTGAAAATCTAAAAATAACGGGAAATGTTGACAAAAGTTCAGCGTTAAACCACTGCGAGCTAAAGCATCGACCCACTGCCCCGTCGCATAATCCCGAACATGCGATGGATCGCGCAATAGTTCAATCGCCTGCAACCAGCTATCACAGACACTCGAGCCATCACTCACCACATCAATGATAATCGCCTGTCCCGAAGGCTTTAATACCCGTCGCATCTCCCGCAATGCCGCTTCCCAATGCACCCAATGATGCGCACTAAAACGAGTCACCACATAATCGAAGGATTGATCCGCAAAGGGTAACTGGTTGACATTCCCCTGCTGGGTCTGCACATTGGTCAACTGTAGTTCAGCCGCCCGCTGGCGCACCACATCCAACATCGACTCAGAAAGATCATAGGCCACCATCCGTCCCACATGAGGAGCCAACTGATAACTGACATGGCCACCACCACAGCCTAAATCTAAAACTTGAGCATCTGGTTTTGAGCCGATCCTTTGCACTAACAGGGTTAAATCATCTCCGCTAGCATGCACGGCACTGGTTAAATAAGCCTGTGCCTGTGAACCAAACTGCTGACAAATTAATTGCTCATGATGATAAGGCTCCATAACGACTCCCGATTGTTTTTATAAAAATGGGTAAAAATTCACGGGTAGTATGGTGTAATACGGTAACCTTTAACCAGTTCACCCGTTATAGGGGTATAAAAACTAATATGCAGCCATCCGCGAATTTACTCGGTGCATTTATTCGGGCTCACCGCGAGCAGCTTCCGGCGCCTCAACCCAGTAACGATCAACACCGGAGAACTCCCGGATTAAGACGTGAAGAACTGGCGATGGCAGCCGGGGTCAGTACCACCTGGTTAACTTGGCTAGAACAGGGACGAAGCCAAAGTGCATCGGTCACGGTACTCGCCCGATTAGCTCAAGCACTCCAATTGACCGCGGCAGAACGGGCCACACTCTTTGAATTAGCTGAAAAACACGACCCATATCTGCCAAGCCAGACCCACAAGCCTCTTTCCCAAGCGCTATTGCACCTTCCTGAGCAGTTTTCAGGCCCCTGTTATGTGTTAGATCGTCACTGGCAGGCTTTAAGCTGGAACCCACAGGCCTGTGAGTTATTCATCGGATGGCTGGATGAGAACGGTGATGAGCGCAATTTACTGCGCTATCTATTTTTAAATGTGTCGGCTCGACGTCTCATCCCCGATTTTACAGAACGAGCCGAGCGTATCGTTGCAGAATTTCGAACAGATTTTAGTTTAAACAGTCACGATCCATCGCTACTCCAACTCACCGAACAACTCTGTCAAGAAAGCGCTGAATTTAAACAGTTGTGGCAATGCCAACATGCAAGTTTTCGAGATGGTGGAGAACGTTATTTTGATCATCCAACTCTGGGTCAATGCGGCTATTTGCAAACCAGTTTACAGCTAAGTAGCGATCCGTCCTTAAAACTGGTCTGTTTAAGCCGGTTGGATGATACGTCCGTAACCAACTGAATCAGCGAACCTCATCCCAAAAATCGCCGAAGTTCGGTAGGGCGATCGGTGATCAGCGCCAGGTTGGGCTTCCCAACGAATAACGGCCGGGGCCACAAAACAATAAAACCGCCCCCATCATGAAATAAAACATCAGATTTTCAATCGCCCAAGCCCCAACGCGATCCACTTGAAAGGTAGCATCGATATCAACCATCAACCAGGCCACAACCATCGTTCCCATCATAAAAATAGCTGCAGGACGACAAAGGACCCCGAGCACGATTAAAATAGGGGCGATGATTTCACCGACATAGACCCCATCCCCAACATAAGCGGGTAAACCATAAGCAACCAGCATCTGCTGAATACCACCAATTCCATACTCTAATTTATGAAATCCATGAAACAACAGCATGGCAATCGATAAACGCAGTAATAATTTAGCCAAATCGGGCCGATCAAATACACGGTTAATCCAGTTCAGTAAAGCCGTAATCATAATAAGAGCCTTTTTTATTTTGATTTAGATAATGTATCAAAGCTCATCCGGGAAAAATTGATAGCTATCAAAAAATAGTCAGCAGAAGATATATAAATCATACTTGTTCAAGTTTAACAACCCCACCCGACCTCCCCTTCAAAAGGGGAGGTGTGTAGTGTTCAACCACGATGGAGAAAGTCACACCAGCCCATTTTCACCCTCTCAAGGGCGGAGCCATCCCAACCTATTCTCCACTTCAAAAAGGGGAGTGTTCAACCACGATGGAGAAAGTCGCTCTAGCCCATTATCACCCTTTCAAGGGCGGAGCCACACCAATCTATTCTCCACTTCAAAAGGGAAAGTATTCAACCACGATGGAGAAAGTCACACCAGCCTATTTTCCCCCTTTCAAGGGAGGCGCTACACCAATCTATTCTCCCCCTTTTCAAGGGGGAGTCAGAGGGGGTTGTACAGAATGACGCTTTTAAACCTATAAGACCATGGCGGCAATCCACCCGGTCACCAACAACGGCAAATTATAGTGAATAAAGGTTGGGATCACGCTATCGCGAATATGATCATGTCCCCCGTCCGCATTTAATCCTGCAGTCGGCCCTAATGTTGAATCTGAAGCAGGTGAACCGGCATCCCCCAGTGCAGCAGCTGTCCCAACCAGTGCAACGACTGCGGTATGGTCAAAACCTAGTTGCAGGGCCAAAGGCACATATAATGTGGCAATAATCGGAATCGTACTAAATGAAGACCCAATCCCCATGGTGACAATCAGCCCCACCAGCAACATACTGGCAGCGGCAATAGCTTTGCTACTCCCCAACCAGCCACTTAAGGTCTGAACAAGCGACTGCACATCACCGGTGGCTCGGATGACAGCGGCGAAACCAGCAGCACTAATCATAATAAAGCCAATCATCGCCATCAGTTCAACCCCGCCGGAAAGGACATGCTGTGATTGCTTCCAGCTCACTTGTCCAGAAACAAAAAAGATGGCCAGTCCCCCTAATGCGCCAAAAATCATTGAATCGGTATACAACTGAATCAACAAGGCACACACCACGGCAATCACCGACACAGCCAGCGCAAAACGGCTGGGAACCTGGATCGTCGGATGTTCCATCGGAGTATCCTGAGCCACGTAATCCCGAGGTTTACGATAACTAATAAATACTGCGATCAGCAGTCCAACCACCATCCCGGTAGCCGGTAGCCACATCGCGGGGGCCACTTTAGACGGATCGATATCAAGGCCATTCACACTTAAATTACTGGCCAGTAATTTATTGAGGAAGACTCCCCCGAAGCCAACGGGTAACACCATGTAAGGCGTGACCAGACCAAAGGTGAGTACACAAGCGATCAAACGCCGGTCCAAACGCACGTGATTCATCACATGCAACAGAGGGGGCACCAGGATCGGAATAAAGGCGATATGGACCGGAATCAGATTCTGGCTAAAAATAGCCATCATTAGCAACACCGTACAGACCATCATCCGCACCCATTTCAGGTGCTGATCCGAGGGCGACTGACCCAATCGTTTAATAATCTGGTGAGCAATCCAGTCAGTTAACCCCGAATGGGAAATAGCCACGGCAAAAGCACCCAGCATCACGTAACTCAGCGCAATCTCCGCCCCTTCCCCCAGCCCCTGTTCAAAGGTCTGAGTCATTTCGGTTAGCGAGAGCCCTCCGCAGAGCCCAGCTACAATCGCACTGACACACAGAGCAATCACCACATTTAAACGGGCGACACTCAAAATCAACATCAGAGCGACCCCAATTACAACAGCATTCATTCACGCTTCCTATTTCTACCTGTCCAGCGAATTCAGTTTTAGGGACTGTGGAACTTTTGTGGTTTAATTTTGTTCAAATTAACCACTTTTTGAGCAAACCACCGCTTATGACGCTTAATGGATTAAGCGCACAGGACACAACAAAACGCAGATGACGACCCCGTCATCACGAAAGTTCAACAATCCCTAATGAAAGCGCACTTATATAACGTTTTTTGAGCGGTTAGCCAAGTAGAAAGCCCCAAAATAAGGCATTTTATCCAAAACAGTGCATTTATTGCCGAACTCTTCCACAGCAGTCAAGCGCCTTGCAAGGCCACAAAAGGGAACCGAATAGCTTTAAACTGGTACAAAGATTGCGCGTCATCTGTATCATTTATCTGGTTATATCATTATGTTGCAACTTCCATCCGCTCTACTTGAACAGTTACAGAACTATATTCCAACGTGGTGGCTCAACCCGAAGCAGGACCATTCAGCCGAAATGTTCCGTTCATTACCGCTCAACGCTCAGGATATTGCCCAAGCTTCAGCACGCCTGAAACGGTTTGCGCCCTATATCGCACAGGTCTTTCCTCAAACACAAGCAGCGAAAGGGCTCATCGAATCACCCCTCACCCCTATTCCGAATTTTGCTAAAGCACTGACCGGTTTTGCTGACTGTGATGAGGCCCCGCAACAACTCTGGCTCAAACAAGACAACCAGCTGCCGATCTCCGGCTCAATCAAAGCTCGGGGAGGCATTTATGAGGTGTTAAAAACCGCTGAGGAGATTGCTTGCCGGGAGACCTCTTTTACACCGCAAAGTGATTACCGACAGTTGGCCCATCCAGACTATCAACGGTTATTTAGCCAGTACCAAATTGCCGTGGGTTCCACGGGTAATCTTGGATTATCGATAGGCATTATGTCGGCACAGTTAGGATTTAAAACCACCGTTCACATGTCAGCCGATGCCCGGGAATGGAAAAAACAAAAACTGCGAGATTTAGGGGTGACGGTCAAAGAATATGCCGATGACTATGCAGTCGCCGTTGCCCATGGACGTCAGCAAGCGGAGCAGGATCCCCATTGCCATTTCATCGATGACGAACACTCACATGATCTGTTTTTAGGGTACAGTGTTGCCGCCGAACGCTTGCAGCTTCAGCTCCAGCAGGCCCAAATCCAAGTCGATCGACAACATCCATTGATCGTCTACCTGCCTTGCGGCGTCGGTGGGGGACCCGGAGGCATTGCCTTTGGCCTGAAACAACGGTTTGGTGATGCCGTGCATTGCTTCTTTGCCGAGCCGACGCATTCCCCCTGTTGCTTACTCGGACTAGCCAGTCACCGCCATGCAGAGATCAGTATCCGCGATTTGGGACTGGATAATCATACCGCCGCCGATGGACTGGCCGTCGGCCGCCCTTCTCAGCTCGTCTGTGAGATGATGCAGCCGCTATTAGATGGATGTTACACCGTCGCCGATGAAACGCTTTATCAACTGCTCGCGCTGATGCAACAACAGCAACAAATCCAGTTAGAACCTTCTGCACTGGCCGGTGCTTGGGGACCGGTGATCTGGAACCGTCACGCAGCCGAACTCACCGCACAGCTTGGCTTAACCGCTCAGCAGCACCAGCAAGCGACGCATTTAATCTGGGCGACCGGCGGGAGTATGGTCCCAGAAGCAGAAATGCAACATTACATCGCTCAGGGCGAAGCATTGCTCCAATCCAGAAATGTATAATCAATCCGCCACGGGCCTTTGGGCCTGTGGTTTTCCCCATTGGTCCATGCCAGAAACCGTTACACATTGCTGAATTTACCCTGAAAAATCCTGCTTTTCTCCGATAGTTTTTCGGCTATCTAGCGAATACTGACCCTATATTACTTAGCCGGACAGAACTGCATGATTAATCTGGAAGAGTTTGTTCACTCAATCCATGTGGCAACTGCGTCAGCAGGAGAAGCCCTGATCCAGAAAAACCTGGATTTACTAGAGCGTTTTTTCGAGCCGGCTGACGATGACGACGAAGATATTGCACATATGGCGGATATCGGTCGCTCCGATGCCAAAGTTGAAGCCAAAGCCGGTCGGCGAGCCCCCCAAAATAGCCCCCCCGCAGGTGAGCCCCCTAAAAAATTCATGAGTCATGACTGGGGCGGGGATATTCCCATTCTCAAACCCAAGATGGTGGCCATGCAATATCCGACTGTGACCAAAAATGGTCCTGCCGTGCAAACCGTGAATGTTCCACTGATTACTCTGATCCCCCTGTCTCAGGTCGAACTGCAAGAAATGAGTTTTTCCACCGAACTGGATTTAAGTGTCAATGGTGACGCACTCCAGGTCTCATTTCCCAAACGAACACTGAAGGCGAAAGAGATGGCTGATGAAGGCGCTAGTTTAGGCAATGGAGGCAAAGCGAAACTGGAAGTCAAAATTGCCGCAATGGAAACACCGGATGGGTTGAAATACATCGTCGATGGCTACGAACGAGCCCTCAGAGCCCAGGTTCCCGGTTAATGAAATAACATCAATGTAAAAGTGCTAAATAAACAGACGGAGGAGTCACTATGGCAGTGAGTTCAGGACCCGGGTTAGTTTCAATGGCCCAGCAATTCAGCGGACTTCCGATGGGAGATTTGATCGGAGGACCACTGATGGCCGCCGCCGAGGCCAATAATAAAATGGCGATGACACAGGTTAAATTTATGCTCGACACCTGTTTTAGCAAGCAGCCAACCCAAAACAGCAGCGGAGGAAGCGGCAGTGGGGGCAGTAACAGTGGGAATAGCGGCAGCAGTTCGACCAACTATGAGTACCAGCCAGTGATGGTCGAATTAAAACTAAAACGCCCCATCATTACCACCAATAAGAAGGATGACGGCAATCAGACCGATGTGACGACCGATGTGGCCGAGTCATCGATCACGATACCGCTATTGACCCTGTTACCCCTCAATGCGCTGGCGGTTGATGATGTCAATATCGCCTTTAATATGGAAGTGAAATCCAGCTTCTCAAATGAACAAAGTCAGGAACAGAAAGAAAAAATGAGTGCCGAGGGTAGCTTTGAGGCAAAGATAGGTTACGGCCCGTTCTCAGCCAGCGTTAGCGGCAGCGTCTCAAAATCATCCGAACAAAGTAGCTCTAATACTGAGAAATATGAAAAAAGTAATAAGGCTACATACGATGTGAAAGTTCATGCCGGACAACTCCCATTACCGGAAGGGATCGGGGTGATCATTCAGGCTTACACCGATAATATCGCGCCAATCATGATCACCAAAGACGCTTAATGACATTAAAGGCCTTGGTACAGGGTCAGCTCTGCTCCGGGTTTGAATAGCCAGTGAGGCATCTTCATCCCCTCAGCAAAGAGCAGGCCCAGTTCAGGCCTTAGCACAAGGAATCTGCATGAATATCGAAATCCCCTGCCCAACCTGTCGTGAACACGGCCGCACCAGTATGATTATGATTGAACCGGAACTGCTGCTGCACGGCGCACATTTTAGCTGTCCGCTCTGCCATAGTTCCGTGGCTTTAGCCGTCAAAAGTTATCCGCTCTACCAACAGAGTCTGGAAAAATACACCCACTACCAAATGCTCACTCAGGGTCTTAAAACTGAGGGAGAACACCCCAAACTCAATCGCAGGTAGACTGTATGGCCGAAACCCCAACCCCTTCACTAACTGAGTTATTACTGCGTGATATTCTCCGGGCTAAAGCACATCTAGAGGCCGAGAAATTCACGCCGTTACAGGATTATTTCACCGCAGCAGCAGATGAAACCCTCATGGCTAAAGTGGTTGGAATTCAAATGCCCCAAGTCACCGAAGACGGTATTGTGAACCAGATCCAGTGGATGCCTTTATACATGTTATGCCCTTGCCGCTTTTTTAAACTAGAGAATCTGTCTCTGGAACTAGATGCTTATCTAGAAGCCGACGACCCCGCCAAACCTCGTTCTGAATGCAAACTCACGCTGAATAAAAAAAATGGCTGGTTTTCCGTCAATCGCCCCGTGAGACTCTCGGTCCATTTTAACGAACAAGACGGGATCCGAATCATCACTCAGGACCCTATTTCCCGTTCTAAATGTAAATAAACTCACACGGTAGCGATCCCCGCTTGCCTCTTGATGGTGAAATAGAGATAGTAATGATTCTACTTGATCTTTTATCAGGAACGATCATGACCACCATCAATAAAGACACAACCTTATGTATCTCTCTGGCCGCTCGTCCCAGCAATTACGGCACTCGTTTTCACAACTACCTGTATCAAGCCCTTGGTCTTAACTTTATCTACAAAGCATTTACCACCAGCGATCTACCCGCTGCGGTGAATGGGATCCGAGCCTTGGGGATCCGAGGCTGTGGGGTTTCGATGCCCTATAAAGAAGCCTGTATTCCGTTGGTCGATGAATTAGACCCTTCCGCCGCCTCGATTCAGTCCATCAACACGATCGTCAACACCGAAGGCTCGCTCAAAGCCTATAACACAGATTACATCGCCATCGTCGAATTACTGAAACTCAATCATATTCCAACCGACTATCACTTTGCCCTACGAGGCAGTGGTGGAATGGCAAAAGCGGTCGCCTGTGCGCTACGGGATTTAGGTTTTAAACACGGGACCATTGTGGCTCAGAATCCCAAAACGGGCCCGGCACTAGCCGAGCAATGTGGCTTTAGCTGGCAATCCCAGCTCACAGCCCCCACGCAACTACTGATTAATGCCACGCCCATCGGGATGGCAGGAGGAAACAGTAGCGAGCAGCAATCCTTTACTGATGAACAAGTTGCCGATGCAGAAACAATTTTCGAAGTCGTCGCCACGCCGCTAGAAACCCCGTTAATTCGTGCCGCCCAAAGGTTTGGCAAAAAGTCGATTAGCGGAGCCGATATCTATGCGATCCAGGCTGTTGAACAATTTGCACTGTATACCGACCATCGTCCCAGTGCACAACTCTTCCAACAAGCGGCAGCATATGCCCGAGGAGAGGCATAAGACATTCAGGAACTGCTTGCCACCTCTGAATTCGCATGCGATTGTAAGCTTTCATTAACAGGAGATTATTATGAAATTGTACTATACGCCGGGCGCCTGCTCTGTTGCTGTCCACATCGTGTTAGAAGAACTTTCATTGCCGTATCAACTGGAAAAAGTTGATCTCCGTGAGAAAAAAACAGAAACAGGAGCCGATTACCTAAGCCTCAATAGCAAAGGCTATGTTCCGGCGCTTGGATTGGATGATGGTACGGTGTTAACCGAAGGTTTGGTGATTAACCAATATCTGGCAGACCTGAAACCAGAAGCGGCACTCATCCCCGCTTCCGGAATTGAACGTTACCAATTGCAGAGTCTGATGGTCTTTATTGCCACCGAATTACACAAACCCATGGCGTCACTTTTTAATCCATCCCAAAGTGATGACGCCCGAATTTCGGCCATCCGCCTATTACACAAACGACTAGACTGGCTGAGTACTCATATGAGTGGTGAATTTGTCTTCGGTCCACATTTCTCAATTGCCGATGCTTATCTTTATAATATTCTGAGATGGCATACGATGGTCAAATTCGATCTTGCCGAATGGCCCGATCTCGAAAATTATATGCAGCGCATCAGCCAACGACCTTCGGTTCAGAAAGCACTCACAATGGAAGGCTTGATTTAACATCTTTTTTCAATCAAGAGAGGCCACTCTCTTGATTGCCCTACCTTTTGATAAACAACCTAATATTGTAGAAAATTTGTCATTTTCATTGTCTATACTAAAACTCATACTGCACTGAATTTTACATGTGTCATCATGATTGACATGGCTTCACGCATGTAAGCGCGTATCGTTCACTTGGATTTTGTATTTCAATGACCATTAAACTCAATCAGACCACTTCGGCTCTGCCGCAACTGAATACGGACCATCGACAGGAACGATGGTTATTCATGCTGTTTATACTCCTCATCATCGGTCGCTTGCTCCCGCTTGGAACGCTGCATTTAGCCTTATTCTATGATGAAGCCTACTATCACTTTTGGGCCGTGCATCCCGACTGGGGGTATTACTCCAAACCCCCGATGGTCGCCTGGCTCATCGCCGCAACTACCCGCCTGTTCGGCCATGCAGAATGGGCCGTCCGAATCAGTTCTCCCTTGCTTTATGCCGGCGCGGCCTATTTTGTCTATCTGTGTGGCAAAGCTTTGTATTCGCAGCGCGTTGGCTTATGGGCGGCACTGATTTTTTATTCCTCACCATTAGTCACCTTCAACAGCGTTTTTGTCACTACCGATGCCCCCTTGCTATTATTTTGGGGGGGAGCCTGTTGGCTGTTTATTCTGGCATTACAAAAAAATCAGCTTAGATGGTGGAGCCTGTGTGGTATCGCACTGGGACTTGGACTGCTCTCTAAATATACGCTGGCCCTCGTGATGATTGGCATGGCTATTTATCTAATCGCTTCCCGGTCAAATGCGTATGGCAAAGGCCCGTGGCTCGCTCTACTGCTGGCTATTGTGATCTTTTTACCGAACCTTATCTGGAATGCGCAATCGGGTTTCATCAGCTTTGTCCATACCGCTGAAATCTCAAAACTCTCTCACCAACTCGTCCATCCTGGTAAGTTTTTCGAATTCTTTGGAGGCCAGTTTTTAGTCTTTGGTCCAATCAGCATGCTATTGCTACTGATCTATACCTTCCGCATGCGCCACCAACCGCACTGGCTATTACTGGTCACCCTGAGCTGGCCGCTGCTCCTACTCATGTGTATTCAAGCCTTTTTAGCCAAAGCCAATGCCAACTGGGCAGCCCCCAGTTATCTGTTGGCATCCCTTCTCATTGCAGCCGGGTTGCAGATTAAGCAACGCCATAGATGGTTAGCCGCCTTACTTGGGCTAAATATTTTCTGTGCGGTCGTGCTCTTTAGTTATCCGTTGCTCCAAAAGGCGTTAGCTATCGAACCTACCCGCCACAATACCCCTTACCGACGTGTACTCGGTTGGCGAGAACTGATGCATCATGTGCAACAGAAAATTCCTGATGCCGCTCAGCAAAACTGGGTGAGCAGTTCCAGAATGCTCTTATCTTATGCGCATTATTATTTGAGTGATTGGCCTGCCCATCAACCAACCCATGTGTTCAGTTTTAACCCTCACAGGGAAATTCGAGATCAATTTGATTTACGCTATGACATTGCTCAGGCGCAAGCTCACTCATTCATTTTCATGTCTCAGTCACCACTGCAACTTCAGGGCTGCTTCCAGAGTATCCAACCCCTAGGAATCGTTAGCCAGACGAAATATGTTCATCTGCAACGTTCCGTTTATCTCTATCGAGTGACAGGATTTAAAGGCTATGAAAACTGTTCTACCGCACAGCATTAATGCTATCTGGCGCTGGGACCTACTGCTGTTTATCGTCTCAACCCTGCCTTTTTATCTGTTTCCTCAGATTGATCTCTGGGTTAGTGGACTGTTTTATACTCATCACGATCAGTTTATCTGGAAACATCACCCACTAGTCATTGGACTTTATTTGATTTTTGGTCATATCCACTGGCTATTGATTGTCTTGTTTATCGGGGGGCTGATCTACTGCGTGTTACCCAAGCAAAATGCCGGGAAACGCTACTGGCGAAAACGACTGTCGTTTTTAATGATCACCCTCATCCTCGGGCCGGGACTGCTCGTTAATACAGTCTTAAAAGATCATTCCTTTGGCCGCCCTCGCCCTATTCAAATCGAACAATTTGCTGGCCATGATGACTTTGCCCCCGTCCTCCATTATTCCGGAGAGTGTCGGCATAACTGTTCATTTGTAAGCGGGCATGCGTCTATTGCTTTTTATTTCATCGTTCTAGCTTGGGTATTCAAAAAACGCCGACTCTTCTGGCTGGGGGTTGGTTTAGGAAGCCTCGTGGGATTTATCCGGATCCTACAGGGAGCGCATTTTTTAAGTGATATCGTATTTGCCTTCTGGGTGGATTACATCGTTTGTCTAACGACGGCCAGTGCATTTCAATTTCAATTTTTTCGAACGAAAATAACACCGCGTTTATCTGAAAAACTCCGACTGCTAAAAATAAAACACTAGGGGCTATGAAATAGAGATTGAACCACATGCGCACAGACCCCAAAACGTTCGGGACACATTTAAACCGAGCGATCGCTCCGGTTGCTCAACTCGTTGAATGTCACGTGATCAAGCAACACGATCCTTCAATGCGTGTTTCCCCATATAAATTACACTCAAACATCTTCTTTAATTCCAAGTGAGTACATCAGAACAATAAAAAATACGCCAATCAACATAAAAATAGCCATGCAAATTAAGCTAACTAACAGAACACGCCAGTTGGAATGAAAATCTAAGACATGACTATCGATCACATCTTTCTTCTTAAATTGTAATTTTTCAATCAAAAGCTTCGTCACACCAATAGTGATCGTCGGAATAGCCATACTGGGAAAGTTATCTGGTAAAAATGGTAAAATCACAATAAGAATAGCGATCACCAGAGTCCCAAATCGCGTTGTCTTTTTAACCGCATTCTGATTACCCAATACATTAAAATTTTCTCTAATAAAAAAAGCAGATGCTAAAGGTCCCCCTAAAAATCCCCCAAGTGCCGCTTGTATGGGAGAATAAACTTTACGCTCTGACATATAAATACTCCTGAAGACCCCAAATGATACAGATTAAAACTTTAAATAAGTCATAGTATAAAGTTAATGAGCTTCTCGATATACCCAGTTTTTTCAAAATTATCAATAACCAAAATAACATAGCATTCATCTACTTCAGCCCCATAGTTCTTACGATCCCATCTCGGTTACGAACAGGCCCACATGGACGAAAATCCACTTGATGCACATCAGTATCTAACTTGGAATACCCGTAAGTTATTCATCATGCTATTAAATTTCAAATAAATTGAAGCACCAAGTTATAGACTAATTTAAATCCATATAACACAATAATAGTTCCACAGATCAAATTTATAATTCTTAATATTTTTTTATTAAATCGTTTTTTATTAATAGATATAATTGTGGAAAGTGATACAAACCAGACTACCGAAGCCAGTGCGGTTCCTATGATAAAAAAGTAAGAGATATTACTAATTAATGTAGCTCGCATACCACCGAGCAATAAAGTGCCATCAATAATAGCTTGTGGATTAAACCAGGTAACAATTAAGCACTGAAGTATAACCTTAAATACAGACTCATTCAGATGGTTTCCTTCAATATCATTTGGAACTGTTCTAATTAATGAGAAGCCGATGTAAATAACTGCAACCGAACCAAAAATTAATATAATTTCTTTTACGATAATATAATTTTCAAGAATAATTCCAACACCAAAAAAACAGGCTAATGCTAAAGATATATCAAAAAAAGTAGTAATCAATGCAGTTGTAAATGCACTCCATCTACTTTTATAAATGGCCGCATTAATAGCATAAGCATTCTGCATTCCGATAGGAGCCACATAAGCCAATCCTAACAGGAATCCTTGTAATAAATATGTAAGTTTCAATTTTATTCTACCTAATTCAATTCATTTTTAGAGATTTATCTATTATAAAATCAACTTTATATTTTATATAAGATAATTAAACCGATTAATCATAGAACCTAGGTCATTCCAATAGAAAAATAAATTTTATTAAATCTATTCTCTATATGATTTAGGTCTAGAATTTGTATCGATAATATTATTCCAAAATTTTAATATTTGGATCTATGGTGACTGAATTAAGATAATGTCATATATATATTCTTTTATGACCTTCATAAAATTGTATCCTTTATTAAAAGTCTAAATTTTAATAAAATATTAAACTCATATTTAATAACAAATGGTTACAGCTCATTTTATATGGATAATTCTATTAGTAAAGTTATTTTTATGTTAATCCATTGTTGGATATTTCATAATTCATCACTTATGAGACTCATATTCAAAAGATAGATTGGAATTAAAATCAAATATTAGATACATATTCGATCGGTAGCCCTAAATTCAGAACAATCATTGTCTAAATTTCCATAAAATCAATCTCCCCATCCATCTAAACAGCGAGACCAACGCCCTATTTGACATTGACTCTCCCCCTCGCGTTTCAAGGCAAAAATATCAGCTTGAGGGATCCCGGCATCAATATAAGCCGCAAAATCCGTTGAAGAATCGCCATAAGCGGCTCCAATGACCCAACCTTCTATCATCAGTTGTTTTAAAATTCTGACTTTAAATGGCGTTGGATTTCTTGATTCATGCCATGATTTAGGAACAAAAATATATCCGTCCGGAAATCCATTACGATGGAGCCAGTTTGGGATCCCAGCTTGAAACATCGGGATCCGGGCACTTAAATAAGTCACCTGATATCCTTGATCCACATAGTGTTGAACGGCTTTGGCGGCTCCGGCTCGGACCGACCAAATTTTCATGGGTGTCGGCGTCAGTGTCCCATCAATATCAAAGACAACAATTTTGCCATCTTTGGGTGCAACGAAGACCTTGGAAGAGGGTAATGTCGTACATCCAGCCAGCAATATGAAAAACACGATGACTATTTTTTGCATTTTGTTCTACTAAAACGAGGGAGCGATAAAACAAACAGCGTCGCTAACCTTAGCATGGACATCTCACCATAAAGACAAATATTTGCGGGTAAGTCGCGGTAGCACTCATCATTTGAATGCTATCTACTCCGTTTAAACCCAAACGGATCACGGCTTCATCTGATGCAAATGGGTAAAATAGTCCCGTAAGGTATGATGTCCGTATTCCGGTGCCCGCATATCCATCGCCAGTACCGTCATAAAGAATTCCAGTGGACCATAAACCGTTTGGGGCGTCAGAAACGTCACACTTTTCATAAACGCGACTCGAACCCAATCAGGAATATACGTTATTTTAGGTGGTTGGCCTAACACGTGAAAAGCTAAGGTCGCAATTTCATGCTGCGTCAGGGTTTCCGGGCCACCAATCGCAAATTCAGTCTCAGAAGACGCTATCGCATCCACACAAGCAACCGCCAGATCGGCTCCATGAATCGGATTGGCACGTAGACTCCCATTTCCGAATAGATAAACACGGCCTTTTTGGGCCATCTTAAAAATTTCAGAGATATCAGAGAAAAAACCATTCGGCCGAATGACGCAATAATCGATTCCTGAATTTTTTAGTTGCTCCACAAATTGTTCTTTCGCATCACATATTTTTAGATGCCGAAGCTCTTCCCCCCGCAGGACCCCCACATAGATAAATTTGCGAACGCCACTGAGCAACGCCTCATGCAATAAATTCATATTGGCCTGATAATCGACATCTCGATAACTCAGCCCATCTTTTTGCCGAGTGATCCCCACCGTTGAAATCACAACGTCGATATTCTGGCAGCACTGACGTAACGTCTCCGGCTGGGTTAATTCGGCCTGAATAACTTCACTGGCTTCAATATGATGCGCCTGTAACTTCTCCGGGCTGCGCGCAATAACTCTAAAAAAGCAGTGACGACGTTGCAACTCCTTGGCGATATAACATCCCAGATATCCTGTCGCTCCCGCCAACAAAATCTTCATGCTGGATCCTTCA
The DNA here is from genome assembly GCF_046054165.1 of Celerinatantimonas marina. Lineage (NCBI taxonomy): Bacteria > Pseudomonadati > Pseudomonadota > Gammaproteobacteria > Celerinatantimonadaceae > Celerinatantimonas > Celerinatantimonas marina. The sequence continues at coordinate 134,397 of NZ_JBFNXK010000004.1, forward strand.
TGTATTGCATGGCATTCCATGTGCTATTCCCAAATAGTCAATGCATAGCATAGCGGATCTTTCATCCGTAAATCACACACCCTAAATCAGATAAAAATCACGCCATATTCCAAAAGAATCGTTGCCATACCCGTCTAATCTCTCAGCCATTTAAACTAAAACGGCGCAGTGATTTTTCACCACTGCGCCGACGTCTCCGAACTCACCGCCTTTGAAAACGTGCTTTAGACTCGAAATCCACGAGTCGATTCATCCAATTCTGTCGCCAACGAATGTAACTCTGATACCGTCTGATGACATGATTCGATAGAATCTGCGGTTTCTTTCACCATATTGGAAATCGCTTCAATATGTTTCGCCAGCTCTTCAGCAGCCAGTTCCTGTTCATTGGTCGATACCGCCACTTCCCGGATCATATCTAAAGTATCCCCGGAGCTGACTTTGATACTATTAAACATTTCGGTCGCTTCAGTAGAACTGGCCACACTGCTTTCAACTTTGCTGACCACTGATTGCAGTGCATCCGCCACCACCTGAGTTTCATTCTGAATTTCCTGATTGGTATCGGTAATTTCAGCAGTCGCTTTAGACGTTCTGGCCGCCAAAGTTCGAACTTCATCCGCTACCACGGCAAATCCCCGACCCTGCTCGCCGGCCCGGGCTGCTTCAATTGCGGCATTCAGTGCCAGAAGGTTGGTCTGTTCCGCAATATCTCGGATCGAATTCACGATATCCCCAATCCGGTTGGACCGTTCCTGTAACTGAATAAAGTCCTGCATCGACTGGCTAATTTCTGCCGAAATCTGCTGAATAAAATCACTCGTCTGATGAACCACGCTCTCGCCATTGGTACAAACCTCAAGGGCTTGTTCCGAGTTGGTTTCGGTACGTTCCGTATTATGTGAAATCTCCCGAATACAACTCGATAACTCCTGAATCGAAGCCGCCGTCGACATCGAGGCATCGGATGAGCCTTTAGATGCTTTGGTAATGGTTGCAACTTCTTGCGCCAAATCGGAGGCCGCCTGACTCAGCTGATTGGATCCGGTCTGCACCCCGATGGCCATCTGCCGCAGGGATTTTTGCATCATTGCAATCGATCCGAGCAAACTCTCTTCCCGGTATTTGCCTTCAATCACTTCCGAGAGATCACCGTCCGCGATCTGTCGGGTCACTTCCAAAGCGTAATCAGGATCGCCACCGAGTTTTCTTAAAATTGAGCGGGCCACATTCAATGCAATAAACAACACGATGATAAAGATAGGGATCGCCACCAGCAAAAAGGTCTTCGCAAAGTTGTAGTAAGCCGAATCGACATCATCCATATACACGCCGTATCCGATAACCCAGTTCCATTCCGGCAGTTTGATAATGCCATTCACTTTCAGAACTTTAGTCTGTGTACCTGGTTTTACATTCATCTCAACGACAAAATCAGTCACCTTATTTTGCAATCGTTGCATGTGCATGGTGTAGGAACTCTGAGGCTGACCAATTTTTTTAGGGTTCACATGCACCCGAGCCATCGTATGATTATCATTGGCCCAAATATAGGAACTGCCATGTCGCATCGCAGATAACAAGGTGACCACTCGTTTTTCGGCCTCTTCCCGAGAGATTTCCCCTTTATCAGCTGCATGCACATAGCTAAGCGACTGATCTCTGGCGAACGTCAGTATTGACTGAATTTCATGTTTTCGACTTTCAACCAAATTATCTTTAATCGAATGAAGTCCAAACACAGCTGTCAACACAAACCCTAAAAAGGTCGCGACCACCAAGATGACCATCTGTTTCGTGAGATTCATACTTTATCCTTAAATCAATTGACGCCCTGTCTTTATCTAGTAATTAACTTAAAACTCATTTAATAAGTTTTAAAACTGTTTTAAACAAAAACTATAGATAAAACCACTCTATAGTATGATGCATTCATTCTATAATTCGTCGTGATCCATCACTCAAAAAATAAAATATGGTTTTATAATTTTCTTATTTAATATTAACTAAAAAAATTAAAAGTGTCGCTAACATAATCCCATCCTATTTAAGATCAGACTTCATTCTATTTTCATATCTGCTCATTGGTAAAGATTGGGATGGTTAAAACAGCGGCGAGATCTACAAAAAATAATGTGAGGCTCCGGTGCCATAATAACCTGTAACAGACCCGAAGCCGTGCAAGGAAAGCAACGATAAAGGCTCTCAGCAGCACTACCGGCGCACTGCTGAAAGTGATATGCATGAGGTATACAGAGATCAAATACCCCTTCGTCCGCCCCGCCCAGAGAGCAAACATCGTTTGTGGTTCGAGTATATTCACTCATTAAAAAGGATGAGTCCACATGGGTATGAATGTCTTCATGGATGCATTTCGAACATCCGTTTCCCCATGGCTCAATGCTGAATAATTAACCTATTATTCAATCTATATGATCTATTTAAATCGATAGCGTGCCTAAAAATAATAGGTCATTCTGGTAAAGATGTAATATCCATACATCCTTTAACCCGAGGTCATTTTATAACTAAAATGATTACTAATTAGTCAAATTAAAATCACTCATATATTCATAATAAAAATATTATGAGCACTGAAAAAAATAAATCTCACTCACAAAATTCATGCGAAACATAACTTATAAAACTCACGCTCCGTGATCGCATCGAGTATAAAAAAACAATCCCACGCAATTGCACCGAAAACTCAACTAAAGCTCGTGAAAACAAGAGTCGACGATGATACGCGTCTAATCTCTCGGTCATTTAAACTAAAACGGCGCAATGATTTTGCACCACTGCGCCGACGTCTCCGAACTCACCGCCTTTGAAAACGTGCTTTAGACTCGAAATCCACGAGTCGATTCATCCAATTCTGTCGCCAACGAATGTAACTCTGATACCGTCTGATGACATGATTCGATAGAATCTGCGGTTTCTTTCACCATATTGGAAATCGCTTCAATATGTTTCGCCAGCTCTTCAGCCGCCAGTTCCTGTTCATTGGTTGATACCGCCACTTCCCGGATCATATCTAAAGTATCCCCGGAGCTGACTTTGATACTATTAAACATCTGGGTCGCTTCGGTAGAACTGGCCACACTGCTTTCAACTTTGCTGACCACCGATTGCAGCGCATCCGCCACCACCTGGGTTTCATTCTGAATTTCCTGATTGGTATCGGTGATTTCAGTGGTTGCTTGCGATGTTCTGGCCGCCAAGGTCCGAACTTCATCCGCTACCACGGCAAATCCCCGACCCTGCTCGCCGGCCCGGGCCGCTTCAATCGCCGCATTCAGTGCCAGAAGGTTGGTCTGTTCCGCAATATCTCGGATCGAATTCACGATATTGCCAATCCGGTTGGACCGTTCCTGTAACTGAATAAAGTCCTGCATCGACTGGCTAATTTCTGCCGAAATTTGCTGAATAAAATCACGGGTCCGATGTACCACCGTCTCGCCATTGGTACAAACCTCAAGGGCTTGTTCCGAATTGGTTTCGGTACGTTCCGTATTATGTGAAATCTCCCGAATACAACTCGACAACTCCTGAATCGACGCCGCTGTCGACATCGAGGCATCGGATGAGCCTTTAGATGCTTTGGTAATGGTTGCAATCTGTTGCGTCAAATCGGAGGCCGCCTGACTCAGCTGATTGGATCCGGTCTGCACCCCGATGGCCATCTGCCGCAGGGATTTCTGCATCACCGCAATCGATCCGAGCAAACTCTCTTCCCGGTATTTGCCTTCAATCACTTCCGAGAGATCACCGTCCGCGATCTGTCGGGTCACTTCCAAAGCGTAATCTGGATCGCCCCCGAGTTTTCTTAAAATTGAGCGGGCCACATTCAATGCAATAAACAACACGATGATAAAGATAGGGATCGCCACCAGCAAAAAGGTCTTCGCAAAGTTGTAGTAAGCCGAATCGACATCATCCATATACACGCCATATCCGATAACCCAGTTCCATTCCGGCAGTTTAATATACCCATTCACTTTCAGAACTTCAGTTTGCGTGCCTGGTTTTACATTCGTCACAACTCTAAAAGGCACCATTTCATGCTGTAATTGCTGTATATGCTGGGCATAAAATTTTTGAAACAGACCGATCTTTTCAGGATTCACATGCACCCGAGCAATGGCATGGTTATCATTAGCCCAGATATAGGAACTGCCATGTCGCATCGCAGATAACAAGGTGACCACTCGTTTTTCGGCCTCTTCCCGAGAGATTTCCCCTTTATCAGCTGCATGTACGTAACTCAATGACTGATCTCTGGCAAACATCAATATGGACTGAATTTCATGTTTTCGACTTTCAACCAAATTATCTTTAAGCGAATGAAGTCCAAACACGGCCGTCAGCACAAGTCCTAAAAAACTAGCCACAACGAGGATTACCATCTGTTTCGTGAGATTCATGTTTTGTCCTTAACTCAAGGGATACCAAACCTGATTTAGGCAAGGCTGACATTATCCCGTGCCGTTATGCGGCGATTAACGCCGAATCAACCAGACTCAGTGCGGCCCGATGGGGTCATCGAAAGGTCCACAGTCCTTAGAACCCACAGTATGAGGCATTCATCCTATCATCCGTCGTGATCGATGGCTCAAAAGTGAAATGATGTTTTATTAATTTAAATACAGTGCATCAATTATTGGAATATAAGCGGTTTTAAATGCAGGAAAGACTTGTTCAAGCTCGGCTCATCCCGATATGAAATGTCAGCCAATCGGTCAATTTTTGTAAAGTTTTGTATGGTTAAAATAGCTTTGATATACATCAAAAAATAATGGAATTCATAGGCGCCATAATTTAACGGACGTTGAGCCTTCATGATTATTTTTACAACCATGAATGAACAACAGACCCAAAGTAGAGAAACCCAAAAGGAGCATCAGATGAAATCAATTACTATCGCCGCATGTGCCGCCGTAGTTGGCGTGGTCGTTGGCGTATACAGTGTCAGTGCCATTGCCGATAATCAACCCGGCATTCAGGCTGGATACAGCACATCCATTGGCCATCACGGTTATGCTCAGCATCCGGGATGGATGAGCGAACATTGGCATGAAATGTCCCAATGGATGCATTCCGGACATCACGGCAACGGTTGCCCAATGTTCGATGATTAGCTCATCACGTCCCATCCAAGATCCATGGCTACAATGGATTAAGTCACTCAACCTCTCTGGCAAAAATGCTCTATTCCTACATCCTTTGCCAGAGGTCCCTTCGTGATCCAAATCTTCAGCACCCGAATATGTTAAGGCAGTCCTATCCACCGCAATCCTGCCGTCACTAATGCCGCAGACAGAACTACGACTAAAAACGGTAAGCGTTTATAAGCCAATACGGCAGAGACCATCACACCGATCACATGCGCATGACCGGCATAGAGCTTGCCATCATAAAATGTCGCCAGTACTGCCACCGTAAATAACAACACGGTGCTAAAACGAGTCGTCATGTGCTGCATTGGCTCCGAAAACTGGAATCGATTTCCCAGCAAAGGACCCGCTAACCGAAAGAGATAAGTTCCTGCCGCCAGCAACAAAATGCCCCAAATCAAATGTTGGCTCATCGACGTTTTCTCCCAATACAGGTTCCAGCCAGTGATAACAATGCAGGAACACCTACCGGGACCCATGGCACCGACACCACGGCGATACCTGCACCAACTCCGGCCGTAATGATATCGGATGCCGACTTAAAGTGAGGCAAGACCAGCGCCAGAATAATAGCCGGGAACATGGCATCTAACCCCAGCGAGGCCGTATCTTGGATTAAACTTCCCAACGTTCCCCCTAAAAAGACCCCTAGTGGCCAAAGACCTAAAATACCGAGGCCACACAGCCAATATGATAACTTTCGTTCTCCAGCTGACGGCTGGCTCATGCCAAAAACCACGCTTTCATCATTCATCACGTGGCACCCCAAGAGAGCCAACGGCCCCCGACCAATCAGATCCCGAACGGATAACCCAAACGGGACATGCCGAGCATTGACTAATAATCCGGCCAATGCTGCAGAAAACATACTCCCCCCACTGCTCACAATCCCAATAAACAGAAACTCAGATGATCCGGCCAGCACCAATATCGAGAGCGAGACGGGCACCCACAAATCGAGTCCGGAACTGACGGAAACGGCGCCATAAGACACGCCGACCAGCCCATCCGCCAGACAGACAAATAGAATATTTCGAATCACCTTTCGCTGGCGCAGACCGGCATAGCTCGAAAACATCATAGCTCCTTATAAAAAACGAATGTATGATATAATGAACAAGAACGAGCATCACGTCAAACAAAACGATCGTTTTATATAACGAACACTCACTGGATAACGAGAGGTTACGCCAAAGATGGGAAACAGCGCCCCGATAGCACTCATTGCATCAGCCTTAGAAAGAGAACGTCGGAAGGCTGGCCTTTCGATCGCCGAAGTAGCCAGAAAAGCGGGGATTGCCAAATCAACATTATCCCAACTCGAAAGTGGCAGCGGCAATCCGAGTCTGGAAACACTATGGTCCCTTTCTATGGCACTCGATATTCCCTTGACCCGTTTGATCGATCCTCAAAAACCTGCTGTACAAGTTCGTCGTAAGGGAGAAGGTATCACGGTTACTTCACAGCAAAGCGACTATGTCGCCAATCTATTATCGACCTGTCCTCCGTCAGCGAAACGCGATATCTATCTGCTACAGGTACAACCCGGAACTCCCCGAGAATCAGAGCCTCATCCCAATGGAGTCATTGAACATATCATCATCTCTCAGGGGCGTGCACGAGTCGGATTAACCGAGGATCCCATCCAATTATATCCCGGAGACTACATCTCCTATCCGGGGGATCTTCCCCACATTTTTGAGGCTCTGGAACCCGACACCGTAGCCGTATTGGTCTTGGAACAAAACTAATCGGATGTTTCCAAACGAATGAAATAACAACTATTTTCCTTGCATCATGAGATTTTTCATTAGATAGTCATAGCCAGATCAACTCGTTACCAAAGGGACAGACGGGTTGATGTTGATTTCACGGCACAGCCATACTGCGCCCCCCATCCGTGAATGACCTGTTAGGAACTGTTGACCTTTCGTGGTTGAATCCTGTTCAAATGAAACCCATTTTGAGCAACTCAAAGCCAGTCATCGTGATACGGCACACTGTTTGCCTGACCTAAATAAAGCTCAGAGGGCTGCAAAAGGAATCATGAAAGATCAACAGCTCCTGGATCCATAACGATAAAAATGCTTTTGATAAGCAGGAGCTTTTATGACACAACAGGCTTTTCAGGGACAACTCTTCTATTTTGTAGCCGATCCCCGACTCAAGGGATCTCAGGCTTGGCACTATCATGCCGATGGGATCTTATGGATCCGAGATGGAAAGATCGTCGCCGCAGGGGATGCCGCTTCGATCAAATCGCAACTGCCGCCAACGGTTCCCATTCAGACACTGCCGGACCAACTATTGATGCCGGGATTCATCGATACTCACATTCACTACCCGCAAACCGAAATGATCGCCGCCTACGGTGAGCAACTCCTCAGTTGGCTCAATACTTATACGTTTCCAACCGAACAGAAATTTGCTGATCCGGACTATGCCGCCTGGGTCGCGGATATCTTTCTCGATCAACTACTCGATAACGGCACCACGACCGCGATGATTTTTGCCACCGTTCATCCCCAATCGGTCGATGCCATTTTTCAATGTGCTCAGGCGCGAAAACTCCGAATCATCAGTGGCAAAGTACTGATGGATCGCAACGCGCCCCCAAGCTTGTGTGACACCCCAGAAACCGGTTTTTCCCAAACGGAAGCATTGATTCGACGCTGGCATGGCGTTGACCGGTTACTTTACGCCATCACCCCTCGTTTTGCCCCCACCAGCAGCCCGGAACAACTACTCCGGGCCCAGCAACTGCGGGCTTGCTATCCAGATGTATATCTACAGACTCATCTCTCGGAAAACAAAGACGAACTGGCCTGGGTTCACCGATTATTCCCCGATGCCAAAGATTATCTGGATGTTTACCAACAAGCCGGATTATTGGGACCGCGTTCCATCTTTGCTCATGGGATCCATTTAGACGAATCGGCCTGTACCCGACTCGCTGATTCAGGATCGATCCTTGCGCACTGCCCCAGTTCAAATTTATTTTTAGGTTCCGGGCTATTTGATCTACGCCGCATACAAGCTCATAACATTCCAGTAGGCATCGGCAGTGACGTGGGGGCCGGCACCAGTTTTTCAATGCTAAAAAACCTCAGCGACGGGTATAAAGTGCAGCAACTGCGCGGGGTGAGTTTATCTGCCTTTGAAGCCTTCTATCTCGCCACATTAGGCGGAGCCAAAGCGCTATCATTGGATGATAAAATTGGAAGTTTTCTTCCGGGCCGGGAAGCCGACTTCATCACCTTAGATCTCGTCGCGACACCATTTCTTAAATATCGGCTCAGCCATTGTAAAAATATCGAAGAAATTCTGTTTGCACTGATGATGCTCGGCGATGACCGCATGGTTAGCGGCACTTGGATTATGGGAGAAAAGCAGTCTCTACATGTGCGATTAGATTAATTCAAACCCAACCTAGAGAGGGCTTTGTTTACATTCATCGTTCGAACGATGTCTAACGATCAACCGATCCTTTCAATCATGAACCACCGTATCCGCAAAGATGCGGTGGAGCCTTGACCTAAGCTTTTGCGCGCAACAACATGATCCGGTAGCTTTACGAGCAGGTCCGCCCTGCGTCATGACTTAGATCCATTGGCCTGAGTCATCATTTAGCGATCGCCATCCACGAACGCTTCACGCTGACGCATGTATCCGTTGCTTTAGCCCCTATCTCAGGCGATTGTATACAAAAAGTGCATTTGCACCATCGAGGATCTGATCCTGCACTCAAAGCTCACATTCTCATGCTCAAAACCGCCCCGACCCCTTTGATATAAGGATTGATCCAGCCTCTCGAAAAAATCAAATTGGCACAATTATTTCTTATTTATGACAGAGACTGTTGATTTTCCCTAATTATTTCTACAGCCCATCTGCGCCTTGCCTAAATCATGAGATTGACTGATTTGACAGACCTTTCCATACATTACTTTCGGTACGTCCGGCAGAAAAAGGAGATTCACCATGACCATGATCGATATGCCTATCAGTACAACGGCAAATCCTGCCAGAACTAAATGGATCCAGCTCGTATTAGGACTGATTTGCATGGCAGCGATTGCCAGCCCTCAATATGTTTGGACCTTATTAACCAAACCTATGGCCGCTAAACTCGGCGTGACACTTCCCGAATTACAGATCACTTTTTCCTTACTCATTATTTTACAAACCTTCTTCTCGCCTTTTCAGGGGCGACTGATTGATTCGTTTGGCCCGCGACGCTTGATCGCCATCGGGACCGTTCTTTCCGGAATGAGTTGGGTGCTCACATCATGGGTCTCCAGCCTGAGCATGCTCTATCTGGTTTACGGCTGTATCGGCGGGCTTGGAACCGGAATTGTCTATGTGGGCGTGGTCGGGCTCATGGTTCGTTGGTTTCCGCAAAATCGAGGCTTTGCCGCCGGCATGGTCGCCGCTGGTTACGGGATGGGCGCGATTGCAACCACCTTTCCCATCTCGTTAAGCCTGGCTAACAACGGGCTGGAACAAACCCTATGGGTGTTTGGTCTACTGTTCGCCGTTGTGGGGTTTATCGCCAGTCAAGGGCTTAAAGTTCCCGAAGCACAAAATAGTACCGCAATGCTCGAACAATCCACTCATGTATTGCAAACTCAAAAACAATATCGCCCCACCGAAATGCTTAAACAGCCGCTGTTCTGGTTGATGTTTATCATGATGTCGGTCATCTCCACCTCCGGATTAATGGTCGTTTCACAAATGGCATCTTTCGCTGAAGACTTTGGGATCACCCAAATCACATTATTCGGGATGGCGGCATTACCCTTAGCGATGACGATTGATCGGTTTACGAATGGCTTAACTCGGCCATTATTTGGTTGGATTTCGGATCATATCGGCCGGGAAAACACCATGTTTATCGCCTTTGCCTTAGAAGGTTGTGCCATGACAATCTGGCTGTTAAGCCGAGAACATGCTCTGGCTTTCGTGTTGCTCTCCGGTGTTGTTTTCTTTGGTTGGGGAGAAATTTTCTCACTCTTCCCATCCACCTTAACCGATACGTTTGGAACAACCCATGCCACAGCAAACTATGGTTGCCTGTATATTGCTCAAGGGGTGGGGTCATTTTTGGGAGGACCTCTGGCCGCACTGCTTTACCAAAGCCAAGGAAGTTGGTTTCCAGTATTTGCACTGGCTATCGGTGCCGATTTTATCACGGCTGCATTAGCGCTATTGGCCTTAAAACCAATGCGCCGCCGTTTTATTGCTCGCTCATGTTGATCCGCGGGGCAACATTCGTTGCCCTATTTATAAAAAAACCGCTACGAAAATTCGGTAGCGGTTTGCGCTTAAAGCAGCAATATTCCTTATAAACTCGGGAGTAATCCCTGTGGCATCAGCGGGTTATGAACCGCGCTTAACAACAGCTCACTGGCTTTAGCAATATCTGGCGCAAAATAGCGGTCTTTATCATAAAACGGAACTTGCTCCCGCAGCATCGCTTTCGCTTGTTCTATCGGTGCTGAAGCATGGTTTGGGGCACGAAAATCAATTCCCTGAGCACTGGCTAAATACTCAACGGCTAAAATACCCCGCGTGTTTTCACCCATATCCCGCAAACGACGGGCAGCAAATGTGGCCATCGATACATGATCTTCCTGATTAGCCGAAGTGGGTAAACTATCTACCGATGCCGGATGGGCCAATGTTTTATTTTCACTGGCCAACGCCGCAGCCGTCACCTGCGCGATCATAAAACCCGAATTCACCCCACCATTATTCACCAAAAACGGAGGCAGCTGACTTAATCCGCTATCGATCAACAATGCCATCCGTCGCTCGGCTAAACTACCGATTTCGGCGATGGCCAACGCCAGATTATCGGCAGCCATCGCCACCGGTTCGGCATGGAAGTTCCCCCCGGAGATAATGTCATCTTCATCGGCAAACACCAACGGGTTATCCGAAACCGAATTGGCTTCGGTCAATAAAACCTCGGCTGCGGTCCGGATCTGTCGCAAACAAGCCCCCATCACCTGCGGCTGACAGCGCAGCGAGTAAGGATCCTGCACTTTGGCACAACCGGCATGAGATTGACCGATTTCGCTGGTTTCATCCAACATATGCCGGTAGGCCGCTGCGGCATCAATTTGAGTTTGGTGACCCCGAACCGCATGAATTTTTGGATCAAATGGACGGCGACTGCCCAGCGCCGCTTCCACCGACATTGCGCCACAAACAATCGCCGATGCATATAAGTCTTCCGCACCAAACAGCCCTTCTAAAGCTAATGCTGTGGAAGCCTGAGTGCCATTGAGCAGCGCCAGCCCTTCTTTGGGAGCGAGCGTAATTGGCTCTAATCCAACAATATCCAGCGCCTGCTGACCACTAATGACTTGCCCTTGATAACGGGCTTGCCCTTCACCCAGTAACACTGTGCACATATGTGCCAACGGAGCTAAATCACCACTGGCTCCGACCGAACCTTTTTGCGGAACACACGGATAAACTTCATGATTGACCAGTTGGATCATCGCTTCCAGTACGCTCAGTCGGATCCCGGAGAAACCCCGAGCCAAACTGTTGATTTTAAGCACCATCATCAGCCGCACGGTTTCATCGTGCATAAACTCACCGATCCCCGCGGCGTGAGATAACACAATACTGCGCTGTAAAGTTTCCAGATCATCCGGCGCGATCTTGGTATTGGCCAATAGCCCAAAACCGGTGTTAATCCCATATACGGTGCGCCCTTCGGTGATCACTTTATTGACCATCTCCGTACTTTTCTCAATTTCAGGATAGGCACTTTCCGGCAGTGAAACCGTCACTGATTCACGACTGACCCGACGCAGTTGTGGCAGAGTCATCGCTCCGGGATTAATTGTTAACTGGAACATATCCGCTCACCCTATTTCAATTTGGCCAATTCATCGTTCAGCATCGGCAGATCCAAGCCGACATCTGCTGCACATTTTTTCGCAATGTCATAACCCGCATCGGCATGCCGCATCACCCCGGTTGCCGGATCATTAAATAGCACCCGACCAATACGGCGATCCGCATCGTCACTTCCATCACAACAGATCACCAGCCCGGCATGTTGCGAAAAGCCCATTCCAACGCCGCCCCCATGATGCAATGACACCCAGGTTGCTCCCCCAGCGGTGCTCAGCATCACGTTCAGTAAAGGCCAGTCGGATACCGCATCCGAACCGTCGATCATGCCTTCGGTTTCACGGTTTGGACTCGCCACCGAGCCAGAATCTAAATGATCACGCCCAATCACCACCGGCGCTTTTAACTCACCATTTCGCACCATTTCATTGAAAGCCAGACCTAAACGAACCCGATCTTTCACGCCCACCCAGCAGATCCGAGAGGGCAGCCCCTGAAAATGAATCCGTTCTTTGGCCATATCCAGCCAGTTGTGCAAATGGGGATCATCAGGGATCAACTCTTTTACTTTTTGATCCGTTTTGTAGATATCTTCCGGATCACCGGAGAGCGCCGCCCAGCGAAACGGTCCAATCCCTTCACAGAATAATGGCCGAATATAAGCGGGGACAAACCCCGGGAAATCAAAGGCGTTTTTCACCCCTTCTTCAAAAGCCATCTGCCGGATGTTGTTGCCATAATCCAGTGTCGCTGCACCGCGTTTTTGTAATTCCAGCATCGCGGTAACCTGAACCGCCATTGATGCTTTCGCGGCTTTAACCACGGCGGCCTCATCCTGCTGGCGCATTTCACGGACTTGTTGCAGGGTCCAGCCTTGAGGCAGATAACCATTCAAAGGATCGTGCGCCGAGGTCTGATCCGTCACCACATCCGGCGTAATATTACGATTCACCAGCTCGACATACACATCCGCTGCATTTCCCAGCAAGCCGACCGAAATCGGGTGATCTGCCGCTTTAATTTCAGCCAGTGCTTCATCTAATGAATAGACTTTTTTATCAACGTAACCAGTCCGCAACCGATAGTCGATACGAGACTCATCACACTCCACCGCCAGCATCGAAAATCCGGCCATGGTGGCGGCCAACGGCTGAGCCCCGCCCATGCCCCCTAAACCACCAGTTAAAATCCAACGCCCTTGGGTATCACCGGCATAATGCTTTTTAGCAACCGCCACAAAGGTTTCATACGTGCCCTGCACGATCCCCTGCGCCCCGATATAAATCCAGGATCCAGCAGTCATCTGGCCATACATCATGAGCCCTTTTTTATCGAGCTCGTTAAAGTGTTTCCAGTTCGCCCAATTCGGAACCAAGTTAGAATTGGCGATCATCACCCGCGGTGCATCTTTATGGGTCTTAAACACGCCAACTGGCTTACCGGATTGCACTAACAAGGTTTCATCTTCATTGAGTCGTTTTAGCGTTTCAACGATCTTGTCAAAACATTCCCAATTACGCGCCGCTCGACCAATCCCACCATACACCACTAACGATTCCGGATGCTCCGCAACATCGGGATCCAAGTTATTCATCAACATTCGCAGCGGTGCTTCCGTGAGCCATGATTTAGCATTTAGCGTCGTGCCCCGCGGTGCATGGATCTCCCGGGACGGATCAAACCGATTTCCGGCGTTCATAGATTCCGACATGAATTACTCCTTGTCCTTTCAGTATGCCACTGAAAAATATTGAATAAGAAAATCTGCTAAGACCTAATAATCCCACACAGACTCATACTGGCCCGCGATCACACGCGCCATGACTTTATTCTGTCCCACTTGATAACTAATATCTGCCGGATGCCTGGTATCCCACAACGTTAAATCCGCTCGCATACCGGGAGCGATCTGGCCGATCACAGCGCCCAGCCCTAACGCTTTCGCCGCATGACAGGTGACCCCCCGCAAGGCTTCCTCAGGAGTTAATTTAAACAGCGTACACCCCATATTCATGATCAGAGAAAGATCATAAAACGGCGAGGTTCCGGGATTGGCATCCGTTGACAATGCCATGGGAACACCATACTGGCGCAATGCTTCGACGGGTGGGAACTGGGTTTCTCGCAGAAAATAAAAAGCACCGGGAAGTAGGGTCGCCACTGTTCCTGATTTAGCTAATGCCTGAACGCCGGCGACATCCAGATGTTCCAGATGATCGACCGATAAACCGCCCATCCGAGCCGTCAGAGCACTTCCGCCCATATTTGACAACTGCTCGGTATGCCCTTTGATCGCCAGACCATGATCGATTGCGCTGCGGAAAACTTTTTCAGTCTGGGCGAGATTAAATGCAATCGATTCACAAAACACATCGACGGCAGTAGCTAATTTACGCCGAGCCACTTCAGGAATAATGGTGTCACAAATAAAATCGACATAATCATCCGCTTTATGCTGATATTCAGGAGGAACAGCATGCGCGGCCAATAAAGTAGGTTCGATATGGATCCGGCGCTGTGAAGCCAAAATATTCGCGGCTTCCAAGCATTTCAGTTCATCCCCCAAGTTCAGTCCGTAACCGGATTTTATTTCTACCGTCGTCACTCCGGAGCGGATGAGGCCATCTAACCGAGGCAGCGCCAAGGTTACCAAATCACTTAAGGAGGCTTCACGGGTCGCATTCACCGTTGCCAAAATGCCACCGCCTCGTTTTGCAATCTCGGTGTAAGGAACACCTTGCAGGCGCATTTCAAATTCTTGCGCCCGATTTCCGGCAAAAACAAGATGGGTATGACAATCAATCAAACCGGGGGTCACTAACGCGCCATTCCCGTCAACCCAAAGCCGCTCCCGTTCGGCAAATAATCCGGAGGGCCCAATGGCCGCAATCTGATCCGATTGGATCAGAATACTGACCGGCCCCTGAACCTGATATCCGATAGCACCGGTCTCCATCGTGACCAGATGCACATTTGTTAAGACCCAATCCATATGATTTACCCAACATACAACCTGTATATACAAATAATAAAAAATGCTCAGAATGACAAGAAGTTTATCCGTCTTTATTCTGTTTTTGATAAAAATAACAACTAAAAAAGCCCCTAACACGCTGCTTTTATTTTATTTAAATTCAATATTTTTCAATCAGATAGATAAAAAATAAACGAGGGTAACCAAGCATTTCAAAAGACGATGGATGTCACTTGCTTTGTCTATACTACAAATAGCGCCACGATGTTCCATTGACGCTGAAATTGCTATCCCGACTCCGTTTTCAGAATAGAAATTGCATTACTTGTGCGCAAAAATCGCAACGACATTGCACAATATTAATGCACGACGCAAAGCTCATTCCCGATGGTCAATAAATTACATTTAAAATCAATCAATTAAAAATCCACTGTAACTGGCACAATTCCTGAGTGTATATACATATCTACTCATTAGGGCAAATCTGCCATTTAATCGTTCAGGGAGTGAAAGTCGATGAAGTTTAGTAACCTTTCTAAAACTGTTTCTAAATTTACCTGTGCCGTCACCTTATTGTGTTCTCTGGGTGCCCACGCCACCGATAGCATCGGTTCGCTGAAAATGGGAATTGAACCCTGGCTCGGTTATGGGCTCTGGCATGTTGCCAGCCAAGATGGGTTGTTCAAAAAACAGGGCTTTAGCAAAGTCGATATCGTTAATTTCACCGAAGACAAGGATATCAACGCCGCGCTGGCCAGTGGCCAAATTGATGCCGCTAATATCGCCACCCATACCGCAATGGGAATGATTGCCGCAGGATTACCGGTGAAAGCGGTCTTACTATTGGATCAAAGTAATACGGCAGATGCGATGCTGGTCGATAGCTCGATCAAATCACTCAAAGATCTCAAAGGTAAACGTGTCGCTTATGAAGAAGGAACCACCAGCGATATCTTACTCCACAGCGCACTCAGCTCCGTCAACATGAGTGATAAAGATATTATTGCGGTACCAATGCCTGCTTCCAATGCCGGTAGCGCCCTGATTACCGGTAATGTTCCCGCCGCAGTCACTTACGAACCCTATCTGACCGTTGCGAAAAAGAATCTACCTAACCTGAACATGCTTTACAGCGGTGCCTCCGATCCGGGCCTTATCAGTGACGTGTTAGTTGTTCGCCAATCCGTGATCGATCAACATCCGGAACAAGTGGCAGCACTGGTGCAGGTTTGGCAACAATCCGTCGCGCATTATAAAGCGCATCCTAAACATGACCGCGCCGTGGTTTCCACTGCGGTGGGTGCAACACCAGCGGAACTGGCTACCGCATTCGATGGCGTCAAATATATCGATTTGAGCACCAACAAAACCATGTTGGAAGGTGATTTTCGTACGCAGACATTCCCTCATATTTTAAAAGCAGCGAAAGAGGCCTCGCTGGTGCCCAATACTGTGACATTTAACCAAGTCTTTGATGACTCATTTGTCAAAAAAGCGAAATAATGAGGTCAAAAATGCCGACGACAACCGCGCAAAGCCGTACTGATGCCGAGCTTGTCACTGCCCCAAAAGGCGCTAAAAAGCGCCATACTTTGTTTACAATCGGCCGCTTGCCAACACGTTGGCAAGCCATTGGTTTGGCTCTGGCCACTTTTATTGTGCTGCTGGGGCTGTGGTGGTTTGCAACTGCGACCGGTCGAATCAAACCTATCTTTTTACCGGGTTTAAGCCACGTGTTGACTCGTATGGTCACGCTGGCCCACAACGGAACCTTATGGTCGGATGTGCAGAGCAGTTTGTATCGGATTGTGATCGCCTTTGTGATCTCTTCGGCGATGTCGATTGTGATCGGGATTCTCGCTGGCTGCTATGGCTTTTTTAAATCGATTGTCGAGCCGCTGGTCGACTTTATCCGTTACATGCCGGTAGTCGCCTTCGTGCCGCTCACCATCTTATGGGTCGGCACCGGTGATTTTCAGAAATTTCTGGTGATCTGGATCGGCACCTTTTTCCAACAAGTGCTGATGATGATCGATGCCGTAAAACGAGTCCCCAAAGATTACATCGGGTTGGGACGCACGTTGGGCATGAGCGATTTGGCGATCTTAGGGCGCATTGTGCTGCCGGCGGCGTTGCCTAATATCTGGGATGCACTGCGCATCAGTTTAGGCTGGGCCTGGACTTGGTTGGTATTGGCCGAACTGGTCGCGTCAACCTCCGGTCTGGGATATCGAATCGTCGTGTCCCAACGTTATTTTCAGACCGATACCATTATCGGCTACATTCTGTTGCTCGGCATTTTAGGGCTGATTACCGATCAGGTGATGCGAGCCGCCGAAAAACTATTGTTCAAATACAATAAGCGGGGGTAAAGATGGCCAGTTTAACAATTCGGCAGCTGGACAAAAGTTATCCGCTTGCCAAAGGCGCACGCAATCTGGTGCTCAATAAAATAGACCTGACGTTGCATAGCAATGAATTCGTGTCTATCGTCGGAGCTTCGGGCTGTGGCAAAAGCACTCTGCTCTCGATTGCCGCCGGATTAGAAGAATTTGATAGCGGCGAAGTACTGGTCGATGACCAACCGATCCAAGGGCCGGGCATTGATCGCGGCGTCGTCTTTCAAAGCTACACATTGCTGCCTTGGTTGACGGCCCGGCAGAATATTGAATTTGCCCTGAAATCTGCCGGCTATGCACACACCGAGCGAGCTGAGATCGCTCAGCAGCATTTAGAGCTGGTCAAACTAGCCCACGCCGCCGACAAATGGCCAGCAGAGCTTTCCGGTGGGATGCAACAGCGCGTCGCCATTGCCCGAGCGCTCTCCTATCGCCCGAAAATTTTGCTGATGGATGAACCCTTCGGCGCACTGGATGCCATGACCCGACGCCAGATGCAGCAATTATTGTTAGAAATTTGGGAAACCCATCGTCTGACGGTGATGTTCGTGACGCATGATATTGAAGAAGCGATATATCTCTCTGATCGCGTGGTGGTGATGAAACCCGCTGAAATCGACCAATGTATCGATATTCCCATCGAGCGTCCTCGTGATTTTTCAGTGACCCATCACCCTGATTTTCTCAATATTCAAAGTCAGATTTTTGAACGCATTAGTCAACCTTTAGAACATGCTTAACCAGTGAGGAGCATTACATCATGGAAGTTTCATTCTATGACCTGAGCGGACAAGCCGAAATTCCTTCTGCCTTATTACAACGTACCGAATCAGACCTGTCCTTTTTTAGCGAAAAAGTCACCCCCATTATTGAAGAAGTTCGTACCCATGGCGATCAGGCCTTAATCGATTTTGCCATCAAATTTGATGGTGTCACCGTTCCGACCTTCTCGGTCAAAGCGCAGCCGAGCGAATTTGAAGCGGCTTTCGCCAGCCTTGATCCCGAGGTCATTGAGACTATCCGTTATTCCGTTGAAAATGTGCGCGCTTTTCACGAAGCTCAAAAACCCGAAGAGATGTGGCTTAAAGAAATGCGACCCGGAGCCTTTGCCGGTGACCGCCATGTTCCGATTGAAGCCGTGGCTTGTTATGTGCCACGAGGCAAAGGCTCATTCCCGAGTGTACTGATCATGACCGCGGTACCGGCCGTCGTCGCTGGGGTGCCAAAACCGATTATCATCACCCCACCGGGTCCCGATGGTACGGTTGATGCGGCCACGCTGGTTGCCGCTCAATTAGTCGGCATTGAAGAAGTTTATAAATGTGGCGGGGCTCAAGGGGTGGCCGCCGTGGCTTTTGGTACCGAATCGGTTCCTAAATGTCTGAAAATCGTCGGTCCCGGCAGCCCGTGGGTCGTTGCGGCTAAACAACAACTGACGCATCTATTGGATCCGGGCGTTCCTGCCGGTCCGAGCGAAAGTATTATTCTCGCCGATGAAACGGTCGATGGGAAAATAGCGGCGCTGGACTTGTTGATTGAATCGGAACATGGCCCGGATTCATCAGCTTATTTGGTCACCCACTCTAAAGCCGTGGCCGATGCTGCGATCAACGCACTGCCCGATTACTGGCAGCAGATTGAGCCCAAACGCATGGAGTTTTCGCAAGCCGTATTATGTGGCCATCACGGCGGCGTGATCTTGACCGATAGCTTTGAAAAAGCGATTGAATTCGTCAATGCATATGCGCCGGAACATTTGGAAATTTTAGCCAAAGAGCCGATGTCGGTGATGCCCAAAATTCACAATGCTGGAGAAATTTTGTTGGGCAATTACACCCCCATTTCTCTGGGGAATTTCGTGTTGGGTCCGAATGCCGTATTACCCACCAATGCCAAAGCGAAAACAGCCGGACCGCTCTCTGTATTCGATTACATGAAGCGGATCTCGGTCGGGTATGTCACCGAAGCCGGCTATGCGGAACTAGCTCAACACGCCAATCGCTTCGCGCATTATGAGGGCTTTAGCGGCCACGCATTAGCCGTTTCCAAGCTGCGTGATCAATTGCTTAAAGGCGATTCACATGAGTCATGAACCTCTTGCGGCCCAAGCCAACACCCTGGCCAAGCAAGGCCAGTGGCAAGCCGCGAGCGATAAACTCAGCCAGCTTATTCGCGAAATGACCGGTTCCCAACCGGTCTCGCTCACCATCAATCGGGATCAATACAGCCTTAATTCACTGAATGGATTGGCGGAACTAAGCCGTGGTGAATCGCTCTTTTTTAAATATCATCATGAGGAAGGCGAAGAGAAGTCGATTGAGGAGTATTACCGGGCCGAGCTGCTGCAAACCTATGGATTTCCGGTCGATCTACCGTTGTATGCCTGTAAAGAGCCGGGACGCCAGTTGCTTTTATATCGCAAGCGGGAGACTGAACGTTTTGCCGATGTTTGTCGTCGCTGGGAAGCATCGCCCGATGCAGCCACCCTTCCTAAATTGGTCGCCGCGCAGCGTGCACTCGATCAATTGACGTTCGAGCGAGCCATCAGCACTCTGCGCGTCGGTGATCCAGCGCAGATCCAAAAAGAGGCAATCCACCAGCTCTTTTATAATCGCTTAATCGATACCGAACACGAAGCCGGTTTCGGCGGTCGCGTCGCGCGCTTTTATGTGGATAAACCGATGCAACTGGGCGATGAAATACTCAGTTGGGAGCAGTTTGCCAACTATCAGTGGCACATCAATGGGATCCATTATCCGCATTCAGTGGCCACACTCTTTCGCCAAGCGGCGCACTATTTAGCGCCTAGCGAACTCACGGATCAGGGCGTTATTGTTGCACATGGCGATGCTCATAATGCCAATGTCTGGTTTGAAGATGAACCCGGTCAAAATGCCCGGCTCACCTTATTTGATCCCGCTTTTGCCGGTGATCAAATCCCGGCGTTGCTGGCTGAAGTCAAAGCGACTTTCCACAATATTTTTGCCCATCCGTATTGGCTGTATGAACCGGGACTGGCTCCCCAACACTATCAGGTTGCCGTGGCCGTGGACCATGATCGTCAGCTCATTGCCATTCATCACAATTGGCAACTCAGTAAGCTTCGTCAGGCATTTTTAGAGAGCAAAATTAATCACTATTGGCGTCCGCTGCTCACTGAACTGAAAGCACGTCAGTTACTCCCTTTGCACTGGCAATCTATCATCCAGCTGGGATTATTTTGTTGTCCAACTTTAGTACTCGATCTGCGTACCGGCGGTTTTGGCCAGCACAATCCGACCAGTTCGGCTTTAGGCTGGGCGATTGCCGTCGCACTCGGTAACGGCGGTGATGGTTTAGGTGATTGGATCGCGCCATTAGATATGTTGGCATAAGGAGCCTTATGAAAGCGGCACAACTTTACGGGATTGGGGATATTCGCATTGATGAGATAGCCGCGCCAACCAACCTCGAAGCCAAACAACTGCGCTTACAGGTGGATGCCGTCGGCATTTGTGGCTCCGACCTGCATAACTATCAAACCGGCCAGTGGATGTCACAGCTCCCGATGATCCCGGGTCATGAGTTTACCGCGACTGTGCTCGAAATCGGCGCTGATGTCGATGCGTTTCAGGTCGGTGATAAAGTCGTTGCCGATTCGCGGGTTTGGTGTGGCAAATGCCCGGCTTGCCAGCGGCAACAGTACAACCACTGTGCATCGCTCGCTTTTGTCGGCGAAGTGTGTGCCGGTGGAATGACCGAGCAAGTACTACACGATGAGCGGCAATTACTTAAAGTACCTGCATCACTGCCGCCCGAAGTGGCGGTATTAAGTGAACCGCTGGGCGTTTCGCTACGCGTGATCCATCAACTCGCGGCCGCCGCAGGAGAAGTGGTCAAAATTGCCGGAGGTGGAACCATTGGCGGACTGGCCGCATTACTACTGAGTGACATCTTTCAGCATCCGGTCGTATTGAGTGAGCCCAACCCCCAGCGCTATCAAAAATTAAACGCGCTGATCGCTTTGAGCGATGAGCAACCGTTTCGCTATGCCATCGATGCCACCGGTATCCCTGCGGTCATTAATCAATTAATCGAACAGATTGAACCCGGTGGCCGCATTGCTCTCGTGGGTCTGCCGCACCAAAATCAGATGATCGACATTTTAACGGTGGTTGAAAAAGAGATTACGCTGATCGGTTGCAGCGTCTTTGATGGCGAGCAGCGTCAGGCCATTGACTATCTATCCCCACTGGCCGGGAAACTCAAACAGTTGGTGTCACCACCATTCGCGTTAGAGGATATCCCCAGCATTTATGAACAACTGAGTCAGGGCGGCGCCGATTACCTGAAAGCCGTGATCCAACCGAATCGTCGTCCTCAATAACCCACATTGCGTGGATCGCCTCGCGCTTTAGCGCTGATGCGTAAGGAGTTAGCAGATGCAATCATCCCTATTTTCGGTACGCGGCAAACGCGTCATTATTACCGGTGGCAGTAAAGGGATCGGGCTGGCATTAGCCCGTGGTTTTTGTGAGGCGGGTGCTGAAGTGACCATTACCGCCCGGGATCCCCATTATTTAGAGCAGAGCCGCCAAGCACTGGCGAAAATCAATCCCCATGTTCGGGCTCAGCCCTTGGATGTCACCGATATCCATGCAATCAACACTTTCTTTGCCAACCAACCTGCTTTCGATATTTTGATCAACAATGCCGGCACGGAACACGTTTGCCCTTCGCTGAAGATGACCGAATCCATCTGGGATCAGATTATCAATACCAACCTCAAAGGCAGTTTCTTTTGCGCGCGCGCCTGTGCCGAGCACATGAGCCCGCACGGCCACGGTGTTATTATCAATCTGTGCTCGTTAACCAGTGAGGTCGGCGTCCCCGGAGCAACCCCCTATGGCGCCTCTAAAAGTGGTCTGCTAGGCATGACGCGAGCGTTAAGTAGCGAATGGGCCAAACTGGGGATCCGTGTCAATGCCATCGGCCCCGGCTATTTTAAAACCGAGATGACCGATGTGTTCTATCAAGATGAGCAGTGGTGTGAATCCATGTTAGAGAAAATCCCGATGCAACGCTTTGGCGAGTTAGACGACTTAATCGGCACGGCTATCTTTTTAGCCAGCGATGCCTCCCGCTATATGAGTGGTCAGGTACTCTATGTTGACGGCGGTTATTTAGCGTCTATCTGACAAGGAGCGGCACGACCTTTTAAATCGGATACTCGGAATAAAAATCTACAGGACACGACATTCATCATATGTGTATCGCTTACTCTTTATTCTAAGAAGCAATGATATGTTTTATGCGTAAACGACCTGAAAGCGCTCTAAAACTAACACCATATCTTCATGAGGGGTGATCCCTAACTCGGCGCATTCATTTGAGAAAAATTCCCAATGAACTTTGCGCCACCATGTTAATGTCTTATCCCCCTCACCTTCGGCGGCCGCGAATTCTGCAGTAACCTCTTTGAATTTACACTTAGAGACTGATTTAATGGCTACGATACAAACAGGCTCGCCACTCCAGTTCGTAACCACCAACAAATGGCCGACTTTAGGTCGTTCTTCACCTTTATAGTGGTACCCGTCATCCAAGCTACATGACGCGCGCTTTTCTCCTCGCCGGATCAATTCAGCGCAAACATTGGCATTGTACTCATCAGCACAAAAATAGTCCGAACTAAACGAGGTGTACTGCGCGGCTATTTCAGAGGGTAATGAATTTAAATAGTGATCCAAATAAGCCTGACATCGTTCGTTCATCAAATCCTCAAATTAATTCAAAAGTTAACTTAACGCAGTTAGCCTCAACAGAAAGTTAGCCTTCCTTAGCAAAGGGAAATACGATGATAGGCATAGAACCAAACAATCTGGAACTCAAAATGCCTCACGTGACAAATTCCGCTTAAATACGTCTACCTTAGATCCCACTTCTTCTTGAAGGCTCTGATTGATGAAGATAACGTGTAAATGTGTCTTTGGGACGCTCTAGATTATTGGCTGCCAGTACTCTGGATGCCATACCTCGGTGATTACTGCCATGAGTTAACAAATGAAGCAAAATTTCTTCGACTGACATCTGTCCTGTATCACCATCAACAAACCTAAACGGAATCACCCTTTCTAGCTCTTCTTTGGATGCGGCTTTTGTATACTGAACTAACCATGAGTCGTTTTGCTTCATGGTCTCCCGCAACATCGATAAGGTTGGTGTCTCAACAGTATTGTCAGCACTATATTTTTCAGACTCACCCAAAATTCGACTGATGAAGAGGCTATCAACGACTGTTGTATGGTTTAGGATCCTGATGAAAAAAGTGGCCTCACTTTCAGGAAGCCTTGAGAACTGCTGTTCTCCAAGATGAAGCAATTCACTATTTGCCCACTCTTTATATTGAAACGCCTTAGAAAAATCCATTGTGTCTCCATTACTATGCATTGGGAATTTGCAGAACTCAACCTGAACCTGACATCAGCAACTGCGGCAGATTGTCCACCAAATATTTTTACCATAAAATTGCCAAAGCCATGATAAAAATTCAATACAGAAAACGCTCCGCCCGCTTGGTTTGGTCATGCGCATTATGCATATTCTGTGTTCAACGATATGACTCGATTAACGAGCGGAATTTAAAGCTTGTATCGGCATACGTTCCGCAGCCCAAGAACGTGATATTCCTACCGTTTTAGCGGTTATTTTTGGCATTTGCCATAGCGCCGAACTATACTCCCATCTATTCATATTTCCCCATGTACATCAAGGACAGATCATGGCTGAGCTACCGACCCACGAAGCGTTCGAATCGCAGTTAAACAAGACTTTCGAAGTTGAATACGATCCGGAACAACCACCAGAAATACTCACCTTAAAACACATCTCAGAAGTTTCTACCATCGGGGGCGGTTTTGCGGGTTATGGCATGACATTCGTCGCGCCGCTAGCTGAAGGCTATTTAATGCAAAAACAGTGGCCGATGAAGAATGACACCCTAGGAGAATTCAGCCTTTTTCTGGTGCCAGGGGGTCCCAAAGAGGACACCTTCGAGTACAACGCCACACTGACATTCAAACAATCTTAATGGCGGCCTAAACTAGGATTCTGTGCCGACGCTCAGGAACGTCCGCTCACGATGAACGTTCTACGGCATATCAACAACATCGGAAAAGCAAAAGGAGGTGATCATGGCAGAGCCTTTTCTGGGAGAAATCCGAATGTTCGGATTTAATTTCCCGCCAAAAGACTGGGCCCTATGCAATGGACAAGAGATGCCCATCGCCGATAACGCGGCACTCTATTCATTACTTGGCGTAACCTTTGGCGGTGATGGCAGGAGCGTGTTCAAACTTCCTGACCTACGCGGACGAACCCCGATCCATCTCAACCCAGCCAGGGGAGCAACTTATGCCCAGACCCGGGGAGCCTTTGGCGGGCAAGAAGTGGTCACATTAACAGTTGACGAACTGCCCGCACACCAGCACGCGTTCTATGCTACTGAAGAGCTGGCCGATAAGGGGCTCTTGGCTCCGGATCGACGGGTTTTGGCTCAAGCCAATGGCGCTATTTATGGCCCCCCCACCAATCTAGTGCCATTAATCGTCAATAGTATCAGCGAAACCGGCGGAGGGCAGGCCCATGCCAATTTACAGCCTAGCTTGGTGATCAATTTTTGTATCGCACTTAAAGGAGAGTATCCAACCCGGAATTAGCCGCCGTTGGATTGCAATCAGCTTATGAATATTTTTTCAAAAGGAGACGGTTATGGCCGATCCATTTTTGGGTGAAATACGCATGTTTGCCGGAAATTATGCTCCATACCACTGGGCCTTCTGCGATGGCCAGATTATGAATATCGTGAACAATGAAGCTTTGGCCAGCTTATTGAGTAGTATCTATGGCGGGGATGAGCGCTCGACATTTGGTTTGCCGGATATGCGAGGCCGGATCCCCGTTCATTTTGGTCAGGGTACAGGCCTGACAACCCGGCAAATCGGTCAGCGATATGGGATGGAATCCGCTGAATTAACAGAAGCACAGATCCCGCCACACCGACACAGCATGAATGCTTCTACCGATGTTGCCAGGGATACTTTTCCCTCGAATAATATTCCTGCAGTAGCGAACCCTGGATTTTATAGTCAGGGACAAACGGCCTCGATGGTAGTGAATTTTCCCGACTCGGTGATCGGGAAAACAGGCAGTAATAAACCGCAGCATTACAACATCATGCCTTCTCTGGTGCTTAACTTTATTATCGCCATGCGAGGTGCCTATCCACCCAGAAACTAATGCCTTTTTAAAACCAATACTCATCTGAAAAACAAGGAGGCAATATGGCAGAGCCATTCATCGGAGAGATAAGAATTTTTACCTATAACTTCCCACCCAATGGTTGGGCATACTGTAATGGCCAGATAATGAGTGTCGGCGAAAACCCGGCGTTATTCTCTGTGATATCAGACTATTGGGGCGGGAACGGTAGCACCACTTTCGCTTTACCAAACCTAACCGGACGCGCACCGATGCATTCTGGGAAAGGGCCGGGCTTAACTAATCGGGTTATAGCAGAGCTGCCGGGGCTCGACGAGGTCGGGTTGGGTGAGAGTATGTTACCGACCCATTCGCATTTGGCGAGTGCCTACCGTTTAGCCGGAGAGGAAACCGCGCCCCAAGGACATTATCTGGCCAATGCAGACGGTATTTCTGAGTATAAGGACATCCCTTATACCGCCACCGAAATGAGTTCATCTATGGTCGGGGAGACAGGGAAAAATACGACTCATCTTAATTTACAACCATACCTGACGCTCCCCTTCTGCATTGCGCTTGAGGGCATCTATCCTTCCAGAAACTAAATAATAGCGTCTGATGGGAGATTAACTACGGTTCAAGATAAAAGTGCTAAATAAGTGTTCTTAAAACCAGATCATAGAAGCCTTTTCCAACCTTGTCCTCCTCATCATTCCCGGCGCGGAGGGGCAATGTATCGGAATAGCTGCGACTCCTTGGATGGAGCACCGTGAGGAACAACTATTTAGGCACAAAAAAATTTTATTAAACAGAAGGGATATCAAGGGGCTACCACATGAAAAACATGGGATTAGATTGGCACATGTGGTACCCCCAAACGGTCCGATACCAACGAAACCAAGGCCGTGTGTTATGGCGCTATTTAGCCGATAAGCGTTTTACCGAGCCTTTTTTCAGCGACACCCTACGAACCGCCAAGGCACAACCGAGGTGGAGTACTTGGCAGCAACTGAGTGAAATTGCCGCGACATTACATTCTGTAGGGGAACCGACTGGGTTTATTTTTCATACATCACGTTGTGGTTCCACCCTGATGGCGCAGATGCTAGCTCGGCTAAGCAGCAATATTGTGATCGCCGAAGCTCCGGTCATTGATATGGCACTGAGAGCCAATGCCTTTGAACCAGACATCCCCCGCGAGATTCGCATCCATCGGCTAAAGACGGTGCTATCCATCATGGGCCAACGCCGTTCCACCAGCGAGCAACGACTGTTTATCAAATTTGATGCATGGAACATCGCCGAGTGGCCACTCATTGAACAGGCTTACCCACATGTGCCCAAGTTGTTTTTATACCGCGAGCCGCTGGCAATACTGGTATCACACCAACGAAGATGCGGGATGCATATGATCCCACAGTGGCTTAAAGGGAATCCCTTCGATCAAGCGGCAGAAGGGCTTAGTTTTCATGAATACGGGGCCTGGGTTTTATCGGCGTTGTTCAACGCCGCCATCGGCTACGCGGCCCATCATCCACTGCTCTGTGTTAATTACGCCGAAATTGCTGCACGCGCCGATGCTATCTTCTCTTTTTTCAATATGGCGGTGAACTCAGATGAGATCCAAGCGATGAAGTCGGCGCTGCGATATGATGCCAAAGCTCCCGACATACGCTATAACCACACCCAAGCCTATCAGACCGACCAAGCCCCAATAACAGATGAACTGCGGCACTATGCAGAGAAATGGCTAGCAAAGCCCTATCAGACATTGGAAGGACTCAAGACATCAACAGCCACATGAGCCGAGAACTAAGACCCGCTTCGTGAAAAATGTATAAAGAAGAGGGTCATTTATTATGTTCAGTCATGGAGGAGTCCATAATGGCCCCTATAATTAACTACCCGTCCCGCTATTGATACTCCCTTCAACACTCGTCTGTTGTTTTCCTTCTGTTCTCATGTTGACCGATATGGGGATTATCGTCGGCGCCTCGTAGTGACGTTTCTTGGTTGTATACTGAGCGTCAATAGTATCCGCTTGAATAGCTTGCTTATCGTGTTGCACTTTGCCTCCTACCATATATGGATTCCTCCAGATAAAAATTCAATAACGTTTTCTAATCCGCGCTCCGTTCTTCTCGGGTGAAGCATCATTAGAAAACGCAAGTGAATCCCACTTAGTAGTATAGATAGATTAACGAGATTGTGGGTGATTTTGGGGTGATTTTCAATTTGATAAAGGTTCCTCTCACCCCATGCGCTTTAGTCGATCATCATATTCCAGCCTATTCAGAGTGATCGCAGCCACAAATTAAGCCGTCTTACCGCATTGACATTGCGTTTCAAGGAAAACGCCTGTGTGTCATCGATAATGGCATCACTTCGTGCAAATGAATCGACTTGTTTATGCCATTTGGGCAGATCAATGAGTTCAGCTAAACGCGGATCTAAATCAAGTAACTCTTCCGGTTGACCATAGCGCCAGGCCGAAACGCTCTCGGTCACAACGTTACCCATATTTTTCGTCGGTTTCCAAGCCACCTTAGGCGGCACGGTACCATCGATAGCCCGGCGGTGTAAATAGCGCCCCATACCGTGAGGGCCAACTTTTTCTATCGCCGGGGTCGATAGATACTGCTGAACCAAACGGACATCCCATAGCGGCCAGCAATAATCAATACCGTAAGAGGCCGCAACCAAGGTGCAATTTTCCAATCGTGCAGTGAGCTGCATTCTGTGTAGATGATGCC
The DNA here is from genome assembly GCF_046054165.1 of Celerinatantimonas marina. Lineage (NCBI taxonomy): Bacteria > Pseudomonadati > Pseudomonadota > Gammaproteobacteria > Celerinatantimonadaceae > Celerinatantimonas > Celerinatantimonas marina. The sequence goes on from NZ_JBFNXK010000004.1 coordinate 162,808, forward strand.
TCAGAATGAAATCATTAATTCGCCGAAAGGGGGCGTCAAACCGGGCATTATCCATATAACGCTGCCGGATACCGAAGCGCTCAGCCACTTCGGCGCGAATGATACAATCTGGCCAACGTTGCTGATATGCCGACAACAGGCCGGTATGGAAGGCTGGATTCTTTCGTATGAATGATCGCTTGGCAAAGCGCAAAGGGCGGCTCAAATAATGACCCGGGGTAATGTCCCACAGCGCGGCATAAAGCCCTTCATCAAGCAGTTCGTAAGGTAACAGGTTACCGGGATTGGTTACCACCTCGTCGCCACCGAACCCGGAGAACAACCGATTAATACCATGTAGCGCACATTCACGATAAAAAGGAATATGCAATACGGCATTGGCATGCTCATCGGGATAACCCAGCACCTGGAGCGTACGCTCGAGCACCGATGTTTCCAGGTAATTCAGCGTTGTCACCAAATAGTTATGCGCAACACCACAGTAGCGACTGGTTTCCAATATATATTCCGCTTCCAGCTCACTGAGCGTGAAACCGAAGCAATAGAGCTGCTCGGTAGGAAGCGCTAGATATTTAGCCAGATAGGCGGTGATCGTCGACGAATCAATACCCCCGCTACTTTCGCTGCCAAATCGTTCACATGCTCTCATCCGGCAACGAATAGAGGTCTCTAACACCGCACGATATTCATTCACCCAGTGCGGGTCGCGCCGCGTGGCCATAGGCGCATCATCACGCCATTGATGCCAACAGCTGATCTGGGGGGTGCCATGAAGTTTCAGGGTCAAGCTGTGCCCGGGCGGGAGTTTCTGGATCTCGGTATAGGCGGTCGTTTGCGGCTGAAAAGAAAGCCCCCACAGATAACGGACCATCCATTCCGTATCCGGTGTGGGTCGTTGTGGATGAATGGCATTGATCGCCGGCACCGATGAACCAAAAACCAAGCCCTGCTCATCGAAGCGATAATAAAGCGGTTTAACTCCCATGGGATCCCGCGCCAAGAACAGCAGGTGGGAACGGGTATCGAGCACCGCCAGAGCAAAATCACCAATCAAATGCTGCGGTAGTTGTTCAGCCCACTGACGCCATCCCGCCAGAATCAGTGCGGCATCATCACAATGCATCGGCAGGCTAAGCGCATGAATCAACTGCTCACGATTATCTAGCCGCCCCCAAAATGCAATCCCCCATTGACCATCCGGTGAGACCAAGGGGATGGCTGTATCGGTTTCATCACGGGATTGTTCATAAAGCCAACCCGCAGCCGATTGCCAATAGCCCGTTTTCTGAGGTGGCAAGTATGGAGAGAGCGCTTTACCAACACTATCGGGGTTGCTATGAAAAACGTGATCCCGAAAGGGGAACGTACCCGCAAACATATGGTATCCCTTATTTTATGGCATAAACTGGATCGGGGGCTAACGACAACGAAATCGCCCATCATTCTTATTCTGCTAACGAACCTTTCGAATGATCCGCACACATAATTTTCCCCCAAATGAAGAATAATGAAAAGCCATCATCAGGCGAATAACCTCAGTCATTAACACTGTAAGCTATATTTAATTTAACAACTGAATCGCCACTACTTTACTAAACAACTTTTAACGACTTATCTTCCTCTAAATGACATAAAAACAGCGTGAGTACTGGCTCTATAAGGTGGGATAAGGTGGGTGGCCTATTATTATTTTTTCTTGGTTTTACTTGCTTTTCAAACCATAAATCAAGGGCATAATGCAGATAGATGTTCGCTAATATCGGACTGATAATCCCGCCCTGCGGCGAACCGCTGATCGGCTTTTCATACTGTCTATCCGGTGTTTTGATGCGTGCTTTCAGCCATTGACTGATAAGGCTTAATATCGCGTTATCATCAATACGCAGTTTTAGCATTTTCATTAACCAATCGTGGTCTAGGTTATTGAAGAAGCCTTTAATGTCGGCTTCGACGATATACCCATATCCGCTGAACTGGAGATTCAGTGTGAGACTGTGTACCGCCTGATGCGCACTTTTATTCAGTCTGTAGCCATAGCTGTTACGCAGAAAATCCGCTTCCCAGATACTTTGCAGTATCTGACTGACGCCTTGCTGCACTAACTTATCTTCCACGGTCGGTAAACCGAGTGGCCGTTGTTTGCCATTGCCTTTAGGAATATAGACTCGTTTTATGTCGTCAGCCCGATATCGCTTTTGCTTCAATGCTTCTGCCAATCGGGTGACATTCTTCACCAGTTTTTGTTTATATTGAGGCAATGTGACACCATCAATGCCTGGTGCAGAATATTTATTGAGCTGCCCCCAACTTTCATACAGTAAATCTTCTCTTAGTAATCCATATAAGTTTTGAAATCTGTGTTTGGGGTGGCTATGTGATTTTAATGTGATCGCGTTTAGTTCGGTTGTCATAGTGTATCCAGCCCTACATCGTCCGGTCTATGTGTCTGCTAAACACGTGATATAACTGCCAGTCCCTTCGCCATGTGATCGGCTTTCCCGTCTCGGACTACTATGAACTGGTCTGACTGCCAAAGGATTATCGTTGGTCTTGCTTTTGGCTTAACTTCCCTACCATTTCCTTATGGGATCCTTTGGCTCTCTCAAGTTCCTGATGCATCTCTTTATGTATACCACGGCTTAATAACTCCGCTGACTCGCCACAACCTCACTCATAACGGTTGCTTTGCATGGACTTCGGTGGCGTTACAAACCTCGTCAGTCAGATTGGCTTTATCGAAGCGATACCAGCACTTCAGGGACACGATTTCCCCTATGGTCTACATAATTCTCTGTGTACGCTTCACCTGTTTTGTTCGCCGTAAAAAAAATCGGCTCCGCCACAGGCGCAACACTCGATACAGGTGGTGAGTTAAACCTTACCTGACAGGGACTTTCACCCTGTTAGATGCATCAAGCTTCGCTTGACGCACTAACGCCCGGCTCAGACGCAAACAACCAGAGCGGGATTTGTGCCAAAACTGGCGCGGTCGTTGGTTGTCGCTTGGAGCCGTTTGTTATGTACCTGCTTAACTAACCCCAGAAACAACCAAATTCGTCTTTATCTATAACCTTGATAAAATCATCTAACGTTTTAACAGACAAATTTGGCTCATAACCATGCCATTTTAAATCTGCTCTCATCCAGAAAATTTTCCATGTCCCTGTTGTTTTAACGTATGTTGCTTTTGCTACTGGATTTTCGATGATTTCAGAAGGTTCTTGCCAGTGCGGACGAACCTCGAAAATTTCTATGCTTTGACCAGAAAGCCTATACCTGAGGTCTAATTCCCTTCTTATACTCGGCTCTGGTCTTCGCGCTTCAATATATGACCCAATTACTTTCTCATAGCACTTTTGCTCAAATTCGGAGAATGCCATAGAAACCCCTGTTCAAAATGATTTATCGCTAGTCTACCGAATTATTAAGACGAAAAGTACATAACAGTTGTATATTGCGCACTCCATTTCAATGAATGAAATGATGACAATCTTGTTGGAGCTCTCAGAATAGATATTTAAGTTCATATCTGTGGGGACTTGGAGTAGATCGTATAGCAAAATTAAAAATTAATAGGACAGCCACACTAACAGAAAATTAAATCTTATACTGCTGAAGAATTATTAGGACACCCACAACAAAATAAGCAGGCCACCCACCTTATAAACCCTGTTCTAACAGGATCCTTTAGCCTCCCGTCTTAAAGATAATTCAAATAATCGAGGCCGCCACAACTTTACCAACAAAATGAATGAAAATGCAAAGTGAAGGTCTCGGCTATTTTACTTCCTCTCAGATCATAAGATCCGCATGAATACTGGCTTTATCAGGTGGGCGGCCTATTTATTATTGATACAGGTGGTGAGTTAAACCTTACCTGACAGGGACTTTCACCCTGTTAGCAAGAATACTATCACCATAGCAGACAGAGCTAAGCGCTTGATACTATAGAATATTTGATAGGCATAAGAAAAGCTATTCATGGATTTTGCAAACAAAATCCCCTTAATTACTAGGGGCTTCACACAATGAGCTTGTGCTTATAGGGTAAAAGACGCTTGTTTGACTTCTTTAGTCTTTGGTTTCAGCGTTACTAACGAACTGCTCTTTACTTGCTGAGAATCGTCCTGCTCTTGTTTGAGTTTTGACGGGTTGAAAACCTTACGCCACTCCCTAAGCTCCATGCTTCCTTTTAGCAGAGTATCAGTCATCGTATTTACCTTTTAGAAATGTGTTGAAGTAATGATGATTAAGGTCTTGCGAAAAGTAATGCTTCCTCTTTGACCATATAAAACCGTCACCTTTAGATATTATAGCAACATCGATGGGACCGCCAACGGTTTCGCTATCATTAGAAACTTTTCTTTTAAAAGCCGTGATATTCACTAAAGATTCAGCCATATAGGCTAAGTCTTCTTTACTCAAAAACTCAATCATACGGATAACTTTATCTGTATGTTCATCACGAATAGCAACATTTATTTTTTGGTTTGCATCATCCCATACCGAATTTAAGCAGTCAACAACTCTCATTTTCAATGCTTCATCTTCTGTTTGAGATAGCTCATCAATTAATTTTTTTACACTATCAAGATGCAAATTTGTAGCTTCTTTGTATATATTTTCAATCCTATTTTTGAGGATTGGATTTACACCATTTAAAAAAGTAACGACTTCCTCTTCTTGAGCATAGGCTACGATGCCTGACAACCCTGCAGCTGCACTTTTTTCCGGTATTGGTGCATATCTCAACTTGTCCTCAATATAACCTTGTACCTTATACGTTAAAATTACAGGGAAATATTCATCTTCGCCATAACCAGCAAATACTACACCAGTATTTACGCCCAAATTATTTTGTTTACATGCAATGTATGCAAATACATCACAAAATTTTTGTTTTAAATTATCACTTAAAGTAATATTGAAAACATTGGGCAATATTTCATCAGCAAATGGTTTTGCTGTAGCTTTTAATTCATCTATAGAACTACTATCAAACCCATTAAAATAGTCACTTACAGCAAGTTCAGATATAACATTTTCACAGCACTCTTCTAATATTTGTAAACTCGTAATCGTATCAGGTAAACTACCATTTATATCAGCATAAGAACTACATTCTCTTTCCAATAAGTTAGCTATATGAATAGCTGATTGTACAAAGGTTCCAGATAAGCTATCGCGACGTAAATCACGAGGAATTAATGTGTCAGACTCACATAAAAATGTCCAAAAATCTTCAGCGTAGCCATCTAATGTGCTAAATGATTTATTACCTAACCTTTTTCTATATGTTTTTACAATCAACTCCCAAGGGACATGACACAAAGATCCTGTTCCATAAACCATTATGCCAACAGGATGATATTTAGTTAACGCAAATAATTTTTCAGCTCCATTATAAATTTTTTGTTTTATACCAGAAGTTACCGTAACAGCTGAATCAGCAGCTAGCGAAACCCCACTTTTATTAAATACCGCAATTTCAGCCGTCATATTTAATTCCTTGTTTACCCATACTTAAATTATTAAAGCAATATATAACATCGTAAAACTTTTTATATTTCTTTCTAACGCCGCCAACACAGGCCGAGCGTAGCGAGGTCCAGTGCAATGCGCTTTTTGCATTGCACGAATGTGCTTGGCTTTGTTAGTGGCTTATGCAACTTGAACCTCATTGAAATTTGGGTTTTCTTCTAGTAGTTTTTTAAAAAATACAAAACAACTATCCGAAACACTCATTTTATTCTTGCCAAGGAGCTTTTCTTTGAAGCTTCGATGCTTGTCAACCTGAAACACCCACTCTATTTCGTCTTCTGGATTATCGCCTTGTTCCAAGTAGGCACAAGCACCAATTAAGTAGCTGTTGCCTTCAAAATCTAATTCACTGTACCAGCCCCAATCTTCGGCATCTGGTTCAGAAATTTCGATGCTCCCCGCCAACTCTGATTTTAGCCAAGCAAGCAGGGATATTCCGTAGATCGGGTTTATGGGATTCTCCCTTTCTTTAGAAACATCGAACATTGATGTCTTAAAGTGTATGGCTTTATTCATGACTCTCCTTGCCCACTAACGCCCGCTTAAGCGGTGAGCAACGCTACTACAATACTCAATTATTGCTCCATAAACACCCCAGCCAAATCAAACTAAAACCGCCGAGCGTTGCGAATCCGTCTTGAAGCGTTTGTTAGGACTACCGCGCCACACGCAATAGTTTAGATGCCTTTGAGATTTGAGTCCCTTTATAAAACATATACAGTCCTACGCCAATAAAACCTGCACCCAGAATTTTGGGCATAACACCAAAGAATGGGTCTGAAAATGTATTTATTGCAAATGCTCCAACAAAAGGAAAAACTATCCCAAAAAAATAATGAATCGCCAATCCTATATTGCCCGAAACACCTGTCGTATTATTTATATATGCATAGGTGTTAAAGACTCCATTACTTACCTTGCCTGCGACAGTGATATTATCACTATCATCTACTAATACAGCTTCGCGAGATTTAATCTTTACGGGCTGTCCATCCAAATGAAAAATCGTTACATGAGTAGTTGTCACACTTCTATTGCGACCTCCACCACTGATTTCTATCGTACTTTTTAGCTTAGAAACCACACCTTGCAATATATCCATGTTCTGCCTATCTCAATAATTAATATTGCTCTATGTTGTAATAAGTAGTCCTAACAGCTGTATATTACGCACGCTCAAAAACTACCTGCGCACTTTTATCCCAAAACCCAATAAAACCATATTTATCAATAAGGTATACCGATTTCTCTCGATATACCTAGGTTGCAAAATGAGCGCGCGCAATATCTACTCAAGCCTTGCGCAATAACTCCCTTGTTTTATTCATAGTCCTTTGATTTAAATATATTTTTTAAAATATTATCAGAACAAAGTGCGCGTGCTTTGCAGCAAAATGCGCGCAGTTTTTGAACAAAACCGATACAACTGTATAGCCACACTACCGCACTGATGGCTAAAACCAGTGTCAATCTAAGATGATCGTTATTTGAGTCGAGTCATCAACTAACCATAACGAGAGCGGGGATTTTTGACAATGGCTTTAAATGATATTTTTATCATATTAGGGGCGAGCGTAAAGCAGTTCCGGGCTCAGATCGGCTAGCTGACGGCAGCCCAACTGGGCCAATGTCCGATCAATTTCGGATTGTATCAGTTGAATCGCATGCGAGACGGCCCGTGGGCCACCGCTGGCCATCGCATATAACAGCGGTCGGCCCAGTAACACGCCATTCGCTCCCAGCGCCAGTGCTTTCACAACATCGGTGCCCCGGCGAAAACCACTATCGATAAAAACCAGCGGCTCAGGGCCAATCAATTGCCGAATGGTAGAGAGCATTAAAACGGGGCTGACGGTTCCATCTAATTGCCGTCCACCATGATTGGATAACATCAGGCCATCGCAGCCTAATTGGATCGCTTTTTGGCAATCCGCAGGGGCAACCAAGCCTTTCACCAGCATCGGGCCATCCCACAATGCGCGGATCCACGCCAGAGAATCCCAGTCCAAGTGGGTTTCCATCTGCTCAGCAAAATACGCGGCCCCACCGACGCCTTTTTGATATTGCGGGGGGAGATACGGTGTTAAGTTTCCAAAACCGGGGATACCCTGCGGTAAAATAACTCGTCGAACCCAGTTGGGTTTACAGGCAATATTCAGATAGCTTTTCAGTGAGAGTTTCATTGGCCGCGCATAGTTGCGTTTATCGCGTTCCCGATTGCCAAAATGCACGGCGTCCACTGAAACCACCAACACTTTACAACCACTGGCTTTCGCGCGTTTTAGCAGATCTTCCGTCACCCGTTTATCTTTGAGAACATACAGCTGAAACCAATGATTCTGATGACCCAGCGCCCCGACCTGCTCGACCGAACTGGTTGAGACGGTACTTTGAATGTACGGCATGCCCGCATCGGCCGCCGCTTGTGCCAGCAGTTCATCCGCGTGGACATGCAACATCCCGTTATACCCGGTCGGAGCCACAGCCAGCGGCAATTCAAACCGCTGCCCCAACCAATTCACACTCAAATCACGTTCGGTAGAAGCGCGCAGAACCGGAGGAATAAATTGCCAGCGATCAAAAACGCGTTGATTTTCGGTCATGGTCACTTCATCTTCAGCGCCCCCATCGACATAATCAAAGGCAAATTTGGGGAGTTTTCGCCGTGCGGCTTGGCGATAATCATTTAAATTCAGTAACATCATACGTCCCTATAGCGATGGGTTTACCACGATAAGCTGGCCAATAGCCTCTATATTAGAAGTCCGATTTTTGATTGTCTATACAATCAAATACATGGAAAATCAGCCCGATACGGCTCAATACCGTCCGACGAGTTGCTCCCAGCCTGATAGAACTAGAATGCTCTTTATAAAAAAAGAACTCCCACGGATGAGAGTTCTGATCAAAATTGATAGATCAATCTGCGTTCAATACGGTTAATTGAGTAGCTCTACCGCTGCTGATGGTACTTTATCGTTGGGTTTTGCTGTAGCCTCGCTCCAGCAATCAGCATTTTTAATACCTAACTTCGATGGATGAAATACCGGATTGAGCCCCTGCTTTCGCTGAGATTCATAATCTTTTAAAGCTATCACCGCCGGTTTGGCCAAAATAAGAATCGCAATAAAGTTAATCCAGATAATCAGCCCCATACCGACATCGCCAATGGCCCAAGCTTCTGAGGTGCTAATCGTAGCGCCATAAAAGGTCGAAACAATGATCACCACTTTTAAGATTTTATTTCCTAAACTAAATTTCTGGTCTCGGATTAAAAAAGCAAGGTTGGTTTCGGCAATATAAAAGAATGCGATCACGGAGGTAAAAGTAAAAAACAATAACGAAATAGCTAAAAAGGCGGAGCCGAATCCCGGATAGACCGAATCGATGGCCGATTGTGCATAAGCAGGCCCCATTTTTACATCCGGAACATGATTCACAAGGTAAGAGCCATCTTTGGCAAAGATGTTGTACATACCTGTTGAAAGGACTAAAAACGCGGTTCCGGAACAAACTAACAAGGTATCGATATACACTGAAAAGGCCTGAATCAATCCTTGCTTAACCGGATGAGAGACTTCGGCCGCCCCGGCATGATGCGCGGCGGTGCCCATCCCGGCTTCGTTCGAATAAATCCCGCGTTTAACCCCCCAAGCAATCGCAGAACCGATAATGCCACCGAAGGTTGAATCTAAACCAAAAGCACTGCTGAAGATTAATTGCAGCACCGATGGGATCGCATCATAGTTCACAGCTAATACCGTGAGCGTGATAGCAATGTAGCCGAACGCCATAAACGGCACGATCACCTGCGATGTTTTGGCAATGCGTTTCACGCCGCCTAGAATCACAAAACCCAGCAGCAAGGCATAAATACCGCCGGTGAGATACGGATTTACCCCAAATGCACTTTCGACGGCAATCGCGGAGGTACTGGATTGGATCTGCGGTAACAGGATGGCTAAAGCAATGATCGCGGCCACAGCAAACAGCCGTGCAAACCATTTAGAACCAATCCCTTTTTCGATATAAAAAGCCGGGCCGCCCCGATATTGTCCGGCATGTTTCACTTTATAGATCTGCGATAACGTCGATTCAATAAATGCACTGGCTGCGCCAATAAATGCGACCACCCACATCCAAAAAACAGCACCCGGACCACCCAGCGCAATTGCGGTAATCACCCCGGCAATATTCCCGGTTCCGACCCGGCTCCCTACCGAAATCCAGAGCGCCTGAAAAGGCGAAACACCCGCTTTCGACGCATCACTTTCTTTAATTAACTTAAACATCTCCTTAAATAATCGGATCTGGCAAAATTTAGTTAAAATAGAAAACAATAAACCAAAGGCTAATATTAAATAAACGATCGGTGGTGCCCACAATATTCCATTCAATGAGCTAATGATAGTATCCATATTCTTTCCCTAAGTTGTTTGAATTGATATTCTTTCTATAGATTGTTTTCAACCTGAGTAATCGCTTCATCCAGGATGGATATCCCTTCATCTAATTCCTGATAGCTCACAGTAATGGGGGGAGCGATTCGAAAAACACCGCCCATCCCCGGTAAACACACAATATTCATATGCAGACCTAATTTAAGGCACTGCTGGGTAATTAAATCTCCGAGTTGTTCTGAACGTTCTTTATTCGTTTTATCTTTAACAATTTCGATGCCTTGTAATAATCCTCGTCCCCGGGCATCTCCGACAATCTCGTGTTTTTGAACTAAACGCTGCAGTGCATTGCCTAAATAAGCACCTTTTTCCCGGACTTGCGGGATCAGGTTATCTCGCTCAATCACATTCATCACTGTACATCCCACGGCGGCGACCAGCGGATCGTTCACATGCGAGGTGAAAAACACAAATCCCCGTTCGTTTGCCTTTTGTTCAATGGCTTCACTTGTCACTAACGCGGCCAGCGGAAGCCCCGCTCCCAGCGTTTTGGATAGCGTTAAAATATCGGGCGTGACGCCATCATGTTGAAACCCGTACCAATGCCCAGTGCGACCAAAACTGGTCTGCGCCTCATCAAAAATCAACAACATGCCTCGTTCATGACATTTTTGTTTGAGCGCCGCTAAATATCCGGGAGGTGGAACCAGAATGCCGCCCCCCGAAACAATCGGCTCGACGATACAAGCGGCTAAACTACCTACCGATTGGGCATCCACCATTTCAAAGCCGTAATCTAACTGTCGCCGCCAGTCGAGATTGCCATTTTTATCAACAAAGTCAGGCCGGTATTCATAAGGCGTGGGAATGGCAAATTGCCCGACTCCGGTGGGGTAGCCGTTTTTGCGAGCCGAGGCGTACGTGGCGCCTCCGCTGGCTTCGGTGAGCCCATGCCATGAGCGGTTGAACGAGACGACCTCAAATTTGCCGGTCACCAATTTAGCCATGCGCAGTGCGGCTTCATTGACTTCCGAGCCGGTTGATAACGGGATAACTTTGGTTAACGGATCGGTGGCGGTCTGAGCGATATGGGTACATAAATTAATGCTCGGTCTGGAGAGCATGCCACTAAATAAATGATCAAGCCGACCACTGGCTTCGCGTAAGGTTGCAACCACATCAGGGTGTGAATGCCCCAGAGTGGAAGACATTTGTCCGGAGGTAAAATCTAGAATTTTGCGACCCTGCTCGGTATAAACATAACTGCCTTCGGCATGGTCAATAATCTCAGGGATAAAATAAGGCGCGCCATATCGGCCCACATGGCGAGTAACATCATCCCAGGGATTCTCTCTTTTCTCATATGGATTAATCATTTAATTGCCTATTCCTCAAATAAATTTGGCTTTTTTAATATCTATAGAAGCTAAATTTAAATTAAATATTAAACAATCAAATATTTTTAAAGCATATGTTCAGACATTCTTAAATATTAGTTTTTTATCATTATATATTTCAAATTAGCCATCAAAAAAACTAATTAAGCACGAATACCTCTCTAACTTTTAAGATAAAAAATCTTTTAAATAAATAATTCCAGACATTACTTTTACAATACCAGCCATAAACCTCAATGACTGTATCCATATGTTCTACAACAGCCGCACACTTTTGGGGAGAATATGTTCCATTATGGTTCTTTTATTATTATTTCAACGGATTTATTGATAAAAATGAAAATAAAATAGAAGCTAAAATCTGAGGGAAATTAGAAAAACTAACATGACTATTTATTAATGCCTTTCAGATGAATCAGTTTTTATAAAATAAATCATATTTATCGCATTGAAAACAATGCAATATGCACAAAGGCGCAGCTTTAAGGATGACCATAAAAAAGGCGATGCTATCATCGCCTTTTCCTATAAATTGACTTCATCCGCTCTGTTAAATAGTAGCTGAATCAATCACGTAACGGTAACGCGCTTTTTTGTTGACGACATTTTCCCAAGCTTCGTTAATTTGTTCCGCTTTAATAATTTCGATCTTTGGCAACACTTTGTGATCGACACAATAATCGACCATTTCTTGTGTTTCTTTGATACCACCGATCAATGAGGAATTGAAGTTCACCCGTGAGGCTGCCAAATTCAGCGCGTTTACGGTCACTTCAAATTTCTCAGGCATCCCCACTTGGGTAAAGGTCCCGTAAGGTTTAACTACCGAGGCATACGCTGCCACATCAAAGGCATATGGAATAGTAGAAATCATATAATCCATCTGACCTCGGTACTGATTCAGTTTGGATAGATTATCCACCACGATCACTTCTTTAGCCCCGAATGACAGAATATCTTTGACTTTCGACGGAGATGTTGTGAATGCATACACTTCAGCCCCTTTGGATACAGCAATTTTAACCGCCATATGGCCTAAGCCACCGATCCCAGCGACACCGACTTTAGTACCGGGTTTCAGATGCGCACGCATCAATGGTGAATAGGTGGTGATGCCGGCACACAATAAAGGCACGGCTTCCTGGAACGTGACATTTTCAGGAATGTGTACCGCAAAATGATCTTCAACGACGATGTTATTCGAATATCCACCCTGTGAGATACCGGTGGGTGAACGATCATCCGGATAACCGTAGGTAAAAATAGTATCCGGGCTATATTGCTCTTCTTCAGCATGATGGTGATGATGGTTCCCCACCATACAACCGACACCAGCCCGATCACCGACTTTAAATTTAGTCACGTTTTTACCAACCGCAGCCACGATACCGACGATCTCGTGACCCGGGACCTGTGGATACTGTTGTGCTCCCCAGTGGCCTTTTTCCTGATGGATATCAGAATGGCAAATACTGGCATATTTAATATCAATCAGGATGTCATTGTCCCCGACCGGACGACGTTCAAATTTCCATGGAGCCAATTTACCCGAGGTATCAAAAGCGGCATAACCACGCGCTTGAATGTTGCCTTTGGCATCGGTTTGACTGGCAAAGACATTCATTGAACCTGATAGCATCACCCCTGCACCAATGGCACCGGCGGCTACTTTCATTGCTTTTCTTCTGGTCTGATCGATATCTTCACTCATTTTGGTGACTCCTTCATTAAATTACTCAATGATCCCATCAACAGGCACTCACTTCAGATAACATAACTACATCAGTACCATTGTGATCTCGTATTATCACTATAACCGCTGGAAATCGCTCGACTCCCATCAATCATAGTGGAAAATTCGGCAATCATAGCCTCATATCCACTCAGAAAAGAGCATAAATCGACTCATTCATGTGGACATCAAGGCCAAAACTACTTCTCTGAACCCAATAATTTAGCCTAAACCAGTAGTCAACAGACAGCCTATTCATGCTGCATTCTTGCCTGATCCTGCTGGTTATCGATTGACATCACATTAATTAAACAAATAGCCAGCTCCTGAGGGTGATGAACATAGACATCCAAGATGAAAACTCCGGTGCAACCTTATCCCCAAACTCTATTTAAAGCGCCCATTTCTCCCCTTTGAGTGCAATCGTTTACCGATGTCCACACGAATATTGACGCGTTAATAAGCCTCTTTTTTATACGGTATAATTTATGCTAACAAAAAAGTGAACGCAAAGTGAACACATTGGAGCTCCCACTCTGCTATGGAATGATCCAATTACTATTAATTTTATTATTTAATATGGCTGAATACCAAATGATAATATTATCTTAATGACGCTCTTAGACATTGTTACTTTTTATATTCTTAAATTGAGATCCATATTCTTTCTTAAATCAAAACATATAGCGCTTTGAAATCTAATAGGATGTATTCAATGCTTAATATCTGGCGACTCAAATTATTGGTGCAATTTCAGACCTTGGGAACCATGCAACGCGTGAGCGAAATGATGCATACCAGTATTGCGGCCGTCTCTCAGCAGCTCAACCTGTTAGAGAAAGAAACCAATCTCATATTATTTGAGAAAGTAGGTCGCCGAATGCAACTCACACCCGAGGGGCAGAGCTTAGTCAATAAAATCAGGCCGGTGCTCAATCAGCTGGAATCGATTGAGAACTCGTTGACGGACACCTCTGAAGAAGTTCAGGGAACCGTTCGGATTGCCGTTTTCACCAGTGCGCTAGAAAAAGTGGTGATTCCCGCTGTATCCCAGTTATCCCAGCTTTATCCCAAACTTCAGATCCGCCTCACCGAAATGGAACCCGATATCAGTCTTCCTGCGCTGGATGCCTATCAATTTGATCTAGCTATCGTCGCTTACTCTGAAAAACCGCATTTACTGGAACAAAGCCATCGCAAAGTCATCAAACTAGGTCATGATCGACTTCGGGTCCTGGTCAGTGATAAAAATCCCATCGCTAAACAGTCCCACATTGGAATCGAAAGCCTAAAAGCACAAAATTGGGTATTAGAGCCGGATGGGACCTATTTGTGTGAATACACTAAAAACCTATGCCGAAGCGCCGGATATGAACCCAATGTCATCAATGTTGTCCAAAGTTACCTATCGATGCACTCGATGATCGCTCAGGATCTTGCTATTGGAATTCTTCCGACACTCGCGATTATTGAATCCATTCAGGGGATCCATATGATCGATTTACAGCCAGAACCCACCCGCGATATTTATCTGGTCGCCCGGAAAAATACCACGACGACCCGCGCAATGAAGATCGTGATGGACACGCTTTGTCATCGTTGCCAGAGCATTGTGGATTTGTGTCACGAATGAAATGCTCCCAAAGGAGCATAAGGCCGTGTTATTCAGAAGGCACGGATGTACATGTAGCGGCTGCGTGTTCAACCTGTGGATGATCGCGTAATTTAATACGACTGGCTAAGAGCGCTGAGACCAATGCAAAAATGCCGGTGATCAGCAGCATCAATTGATAATTCCCTTCCAGGTCATAGAGATCCGCACCTAACTGCGTCGCAACGGCAGCACCGATTTGATGGAATAACCAGATAAAGCCAAATGCAAATCCGCGAATATCTTTTCTGAAAATATGCAGTGAAACCGCCGATGTTCCAATCACCGTCCCCATATAGGAAATACCGAAGATAGAAACAAACAATAAAACCCCGAGCTGATTCGACTGTATCAATAAAATAAAGACCCCAATTGCCCGTAATAAATAAAAGCCAGAAAGCACCAGTCGTTTTGAATAACGATCGCATAATACTCCGGCTATAAGTCCCCCCACAAATTCCGTCACCCCTAATATTGCCAGACTCATGCCGATAAACCCGGAACTCAGACCTAAATCTTTAAGTTGTGCCACAAAATGAATATCAATATAAGCCATCGTAATGCCGCATCCCGAAAATGCGATAGCTAGATAATAAAAATAGCGATTGGTGAAGACTTGCTTTAATCGTTCACCAAAATGAGAGGGCATCGGCTCCGTTGACTGAGTCGTATCGGCTGATTCGGCTCCACTCAGATCTACCGCTCGCATCACAAAAATAGCCAATAACGTCAGCGGGATCATAAAAATTAAACCAATCCCGATATAGATCGTCCGCCAACTGGTAAATTGATTCAGATAAAGCCATAACGGCGCCAGAAAGACAAACCCTAAAGCCGCACCATTGGTCACTAATGCATATAAAAATCCCTTAATTTTCGGGGCATTAATTTCATCAACTAATACGGCTAACGAGACAAAAGAGATCGCCGTATAGGCAAAAGCGGCGCCGATCCCATAAATAAATAGAAAGCTGATAAAATGTTGAGCCACCGCCATGAGGAGGAAAAATAAGCCACTGATAAAAATTCCACCGATGATCGTCTTTTTAGCCCCCAGCCGATCGGCAATATATCCCACGATCGGTGAACTAATCCCAAATACAGCCATAAATAATGTTCCAGACAGTGCAAACTCTCCCCGACTCAACTGGAAGCTATCTGACATCGAAACAAAAAATACCTGATAAGACGTTTTAATACTGGTGGATAATAAAGAAACGGATATGCCAAAAAAAACGATCAATAACAATATAGAATTCCTTTTGATAAAACTCATTTAAATTTCCTTATATAAAGTTATTCGTTGTTTAATTTTAGAGATATTCAGGATAGGTATATCAGAGTGAATCACTCATGCTTCGATACAATTCAATATTGAATCATAAAAGCAATTCCAATAAATCATATTCGACGATCCTATGATGAATAAAATCGCTTACCTAAATAACGCAGTCCAATCGTTTATGCACGGGACAAAAAAGGAGCCGTGATGAACCCATAGCTCCTATTCTATAAAAGCGAAATTTAGCCCTATTTTTTAAAACGATAATAAATATGGCTCATATCATTGATCTCGTCACCGCCCACGCAACGGGTGGGCCCATCACTTGACTCTCGAGGGGAGACCATCGCTCTAAACTATTACAAAAATGCACCATTATCCACTTGGATCACCTGGCCGGTGACCGCTTTACCCATCTCGCTAGCAAGATATAACGCAGCATAAGCCTGATCACGAGGTTCTGTCATGGGTACTGTGGTATTAACGTATTTATCCGAAAATTCCAGCATCACGGCGCCACCTTCCTGCTCACCCGCCGCCCAAGCCGCTGCGGCTTCGGTATCCGTCACACCCGGGGCAATAGCGTTACAACGAATGTTGGTACCGGACAAACGAATCGCAATGTTCTTAGTCATGGTGTTTACCGCCCCTTTGGTTGACGTGTAAGCAACACCACAGATCGGCAAGGTCGCATTCACCGATGAAACATTGATGATGCGCCCTTCATTACGCGGAATGAAGTGCTGAACGGCTTCCCGGCAAAAGCGAAACACACCACTTAGGTTCAGCTCAATAATACTCGCGAAGTGTTCATCACTGGCTTCTTCAACGGCGACCATATCTCCAGAACCGGCATTGTTCACCATAATATCCACATGTCCGAATTCTGCGATAGCTCGTTCAAAAACAGCTTTAGGAGCTTTCGGATCGGTGGAGTCAGCCACAACGGCGATAGCCTTACCGCCACCCGTCGCATTGATTCGATCGGTAACTTCCTCCAACAAGGCTTGTCCTCGAGCTGTTAAAACAACATTAGCCCCTTCTTCAGCAAATAGTTCTGCAATCGCCAAACCAATGCCTTTGCTTGCTCCTGTGACAATGGCTGTTTTACCCTCTAATAATTTTTTCATATTGTTTTCCCCTTGATTAAGGTATCTAGAGTCTGTTGACATACCCCATCAGACCGGCAACCATACATCGATACCGCTGCAGTCTACTGTAGAACCTTACAGAATAGGCTATTGTGATATCAGCAGATACCCCTTTAAAACAGCATATCGACATGAAATAGATTCATAAATTGGGCAAGTAAACCCAGCCACCGTCATCAAAACAAACATTGCACCGAGCGCCGCCAATATGGCACGATAAATCAGGATATGAAGATTAAATAGGGGCCCATCAATGTCTCGAATATTGATTACTGGTTCGTCCGATGGTTTAGGACTATTAACCGCTCAGCATCTCATTAAACAAGGTCATCAAGTCGTTCTCCATGCACGGAATTCACAGCGAGCCGAAGAGACTCAAGCACGAATCCAAGGGGCTTGGGCGATGGTCACCGGTGATTTGTCTAATATGGCTCAAACACGCGGGCTTGCCGAGCAGGTGAATCGGTTGGGAACGATGGATGCTGTGATCTATAACGCCGGAATTTATGGTACGCCCCAGCAGCAAACAACCGAGGATGGACTCAATTCGATATTTGCGGTCAATGTTTTAGCTCCTTATATACTATCGGTTTTATTAAATCGTCCACAGCGCCTGATCTTTTTAAGTTCCAGTATGCATTATGGAGCCCGACATGATGTGCAAGATATTAATTGGGAAAAGCGAGCCTGGAATAATACGGCCGCTTATTCAGAGTCAAAACTTTACGACACCATGTTGGCCTGTGCGATAGCGAGGCTTTGGCCGCAAGTTTATAGTAATAGTGTCGATCCCGGCTGGGTTCCGACTCGGATGGGCGGCCCATCGGCTCCAGATGATCTCCAGTTGGGCTGTGAAACGCAGGCTTGGCTAGCCGTCGCTGATGAGGCTGCCGCACATGTAAGTGGCCAATATTTTCATCATATGCAGCCGCGCGATCCCGATCGTGCGGTATTGGATCCAAACAATCAGCAACGTTTGTTAGACTTTTGCGCCAAGGTGTCCGGATTGTCGGCTGAATAAAAAACCCTTCCCGCTTTCCCCTTCAAAAGAGGAGGTGTTTAGCCCGCCCCTCACCCGTAGCCCGGATAAAACGAAGAGGAATCCGGGAACCCACCGGCCGATATTTTCATCATATGCAACAGCGCGAGCCAGATCGTGCGGTATCGGATCCAAGCAATCAGCAGCGTTTGTTAGACTTTTACGCCAAGGTGTCCGGCTTGCCGGCTGAATAAAAAACCCCTCCCGACCTCCCCTTCAAAAGAGGAGGCGTTTAGCCCGCCCCTTCACCTGTAGCCCGGATGTAACGAAGAGGAATCCGGGAACCCACCGGCCGATATTTTCATCATATGCAACAGCGCGATCCAGATCGTGCGGTATCGGATCCAAGCCATCAGCAACGTTTGTTAGACTTTTGCGCCAAGGTGTCCGGATTGTCGGCTGAATAAAAAACCCCTCCCGACCTCCCCTTCAAAAGAGGAGGCGTTTAGCCCGCCCCTTCACCTGTAGCCCGGATGTAACGAAGAGGAATCCGGGAACCCACCGGCCGATATTTTCATCATATGCAACAGCGCGATCCAGATCGTGCGGTATCGGATCCAAGCCATCAGCAACGTTTGTTAGACTTTTGCGCCAAGGTGTCCGGATTGTCGGCTGAATAAAAACCCCCTCCCGACCTCCCCTTCAAAAGAGGAAGCGTTTAGCCCGCCCCTTCACCTGTAGCCCGGATGTAACGAAGAGGAATCCGGGAACCCACCGGCCGATATTTTCATCATATGCAACAGCGCGAGCCAGATCGTGCGGTATCGGATCCAAGCAATCAGCAGCGTTTGTTAGACTTTTGCGCCAAGGTGTCCGGATTGTCGGCTGAATAAAAACCCCCTCCCGACCTCCCCTTCAAAAGAGGAAGCGTTTAGCCCGCCCCTTCACCTGTAGCCCGGATGTAACGAAGAGGAATCCGGGAACCCACCGGCTCCCCCAATGCAACAAAATGGAATCCGGGAATCACCGATGATGATACTGGATCAAAAACTGTCCCTGATGTTCTGCAATGTACGCAAAAGCAAGCTGTCCAAAATGCATCCCGGCAACCAAGATCTTGTCGGCGCTGACGCTTTTTAAGATATTTTTTCGGGTTTGTATTGCAGCCACTTTGTCGTTATCAAAAGCAATTGCAACGTCAGGATCTGCAATTTGAATATCCGGGAAGTGAACAATGTCGCCCCAAATCAGTAATTGCTGCCCTCCGGAACAAATCATATATCCCGTATGCCCCGGCGTATGTCCGGGGAGAGGAACCGCGTGAAGGTCAGGGAAAATTTCGCCGCCCTCAATGATTTTGATTTGATCTTTATAATGAGCGAAGACCTTTCGGGCGAATATAAAGTTTCGCTGAGCTCGTTCATTGGCCTGAACAAACGTGGCGTCATCACTCCAAAAAGCATATTCATTTTGATGCATGATCAGGGTTGCGTTTGGAAAGGTCGGTGCTTCAGCATTCGTCAACAATCCGCCGATATGGTCGGGGTGGGCATGTGTCAGCAGGATCATATCGATGTCATCAGGTTTGATATTGCAGCAAGCTAATTGCTCGTTAAGAAGCCCGCCCCAATGATTAAGCCCACCCGCACCACTGTCGATTAAGATGGTTTTTCCTTTCCCCTCAATTAAGAAACAGTTGATATTGATGGACGATGGATCTTGAGCTCCTGCGGCAACGAGCCGTCGTTGCGCTTCATCCTTTTCAATATTGGATAAAACCGCAAGATCAGCCGTTAGCTTTCCATCGCTCAAACCGGTGACCATAAACTCACCTATTCTGAGCTGGGGTAATGTTGAACGTGTCATAGAGTAACCATTAGTTGAGTGCATGGATATGTCCTGCATCGTAACCGAAACAACGGATTCGAGCCGGCAACGCGATATGTTGCTCCACCGACTGATGGAGCTCGGCTAGAAACTGATCCATCACCTGCGCGGTTCGATACGGCTGTTGGCGATATTTTATCTCGATGCTCACAGGCAGACCATGGCCGGGAGTCACGGCGATAAAGATGATGTGTATCTTTTCCCGTTTCGCCTGCAAGATTTGAAGACAGAGCTCAATACATTCACGAGTCAAAACATCGAGTTGTTCTTTAGCCGGCATGGCTGATTCAGAAATAAAAATAGAGATATTAGGCATCACGCTCTCCTGCGGATGCAAGTTGAGTCATTTGTGGAGGCGTTAGTTGTTCTGTCATCGGCCGATAAACGCAAATATGCGCTGGCAATGGGTGGGGTAACTTCGGAAACTGCGACTCCGTGATCGTCGTCATCCATCTTCTTTGCGGTGCTCGATCTAACCCTTCGGCATTGAGATAAGTGACGTTCAGCCCCAGCTCAATGACGAGCGGTTGATCTTCGGTTCCCATAAGCAAGTATTCATTGCCGCTAACGGCGGGAGCAACGTTGATGCCACCGTAAATATTTCGATGCCAATGCGTAATATAGGATTGCCACTTGGCAAAGTGCCCTCCGCCTTTTAGCCGGTATTCTTCACTCTCCAAGACTGCGGGAGTTTTAATCGAATGCAGGGCTAGATACAGCGCCTCGCTGCCTTGGTCAGCGATAAATCGTTGTGAGGTTAGAAAGCCGGTCACGGAGATCAGTGCCGGTAATTTTTTAAGACTATAAAAATCATTCCATTCTGGCTCGGCTTCGCGGTTATTGCAGCGGCATTCCACGGTATAAATCATCTTGTCGGTCCTTATCGGGTTATCACTCATCATTACTAAAAGTCATGATAGATGACCGAATCAACTTATAAATCGATATTTATTCACATGTTAATGACTTAATGTAATACTGAGTCGATATCACTATTGAGGAGTCGACCATGCGACGCAAGCTCCCTTCAAATGCCTCTTTGCTTGCTTTTGACGCTGCGGCTCGGCATGGTAGTTTTTCCCGCGCAGCAGAGGAACTAGCTTTGACCGAGGGGGCGATTAGTCGGCAAATTGCCAGACTGGAGTCGTTCTTAGGGATCTCGCTGTTTGAAAGAGTTGGGAATCGAGTTCGACTGCGACCAAATGGTCAACGATATGCTGCGCAAGTTGCCGCTATTTTGGATCGTTTAGAAGGCGATAGTCATTTCATGATGGGCCAAGGGAATGATGGCGTGAGCCTGAATATCGCGACACTCCCTACATTTGCCGTTCGCTGGCTCATTCCCCGGTTGAATCAATTTAAAGCATTACATCCGCATATCTGCGTTCATCTCTCTGAAAAGCTCGAGCCTTTTGTGTTAAACCAAAGTGGCTTTGATGCGGCTTTTCATTATGAACATCCCGGTTGGTCGGGAATGCAGACCTACCCGCTGTTTCAGGAGGTTTTAATTCCTGTCTGTAGCCCGACATTGCTGCAATCTTATCCCTCACACGATCTCAATGAAATGGCACTGCTTCATCGACGACAAAATTCCAATGCCTGGCAGTTATATGCCCGCGAGATGGGGATGACTATCGATAATCCATCCCAGGGATCTTATTACGATCTTCATTCCATGACGATTGCAGCCGCATTATCGGATCTGGGGGTCGCTTTAGTCCCCAAAATTTATGTTGAGAGAGAACTTCAGCACGGTTTACTAGTAAGCCCGTGGGGAGAAAGCCGAGCAGTGGCTAAAACTTTTTGCGCGGTACTTCCCGAACCTTTAGAGAATTGCCAGAAGCCACTCCAGGACCTGATTCAGTGGATCATAAACGCATCAAAATCAGTCTAAAAATAATCGGATTCAATCCCGACAGTAAAGTTTCTGAGTGTAATATGTGGCTATTTAAGCTCAGTGTGTTTCATGCCATCGTGATTTAGGCCTCCTTGCAACAATCTGTATTTGTTGCCTCTGTTCGTTGCATGTAAAGCGATATCTCTTTATCTGGGGGACTTCCATTATTCCACATGAGCCAGCTTTCTGAAGCTACCCGGGGTTGCTTTACAGCGCTCTTTAAAAAAGCAAATAAATGAACTCGGGGTAGCGAATCCTAGATCAAGCGATATGTCCGTCACGGATTCATCCCCTTTGAGTAAGTCCACCGCTTTCGCAAAGCGAAATTGTTGTTTCCATTTTTGATAACTCATCCCAGTATCTCTTACAAAACATCGATAAATGGTTCTTTGAGACGCACCAGAAACTCTGACCAAACTATCCAATGAGGGGATTTCCAAATTTTTTTGGATATTCTCAGTTAGAGACTTCCGTAGCCTTCTATCTCTCGGCAAAATGGGATAATTAACATTCTTCTTTCTAAAATGGAACTCAGATAATAAAAGTTCAATCAGTAAATAACATTTCGATTCGTCTACTCTATCTCCGGTTATCATTGTTACAATTTCTTGAACAACTTCCTGAGAAAACTTCCTTAACTTCAAAGGCTCATTAAAAAAGCTGTATAACGACCTAGAACAAAAATTAATAACAATTATATTCGTGAATGCATTTAAAATAACTTTTTTAGATATATCATCAGTCATGATATACATCTGATTTCCATCTATAGAGATACAAGAACCATTGATATCTACTGAAATTCTCCCTTGAGTAACGATCACCAGTTTATAATCATAATCTGGTGATGACTGAAAATATATATTTTCTCGTTCTGAGTTTGTGCTATTAATTTCTATCGTCGTATTATCTAACCCAATATCATTGATTTTATTATTTTCGAATATATATTTTGAGTCCGATTCATTATTTAAATTATTAGAATAGTGCAAAGGCATTATATATTAACTCCTACAATTATTGTTAATATTTAATATGCATAATCCTTTTATATATGACTTCATCAAACGTATTATTTAATAAGTCACAACCATAGTTCCAATCGATAAGTTAAACCACAACTATTTTAATCTAAGCTGCTAGCTAGTTTTAGTGCTTAATTTTTTATGAGGTGCTGGGAATACTTTATTAACATAAACGCCACCATAAATCGCTATGATCAGTAGTAATATTGTCAATGTAGATGCTCCTGTTGCAAGATTGGTCATATCAGTAAGATATCCCGCAGCAACCGGCAGTACCCCAGCAGGAATATAACTCCACATATTCATTAATGCATTAGATTCAGCTCGATGATCAGCTGGAATATTCATAGCAATAGTAGTTAATCCCCCTAACTGACCCAAACCTTGCCCAGGTCCTGCTAATAAAGCAGCCAGAACTAATGGAACCATTGAAAGTTGATAGATTGAAATAGTTAGACAGAACATTGATAATGTTGAGCATAATGCCCCTAATAGCAAAATTCGTCTTGTGGGTAGTTTTTTTAGTACCAGCTGCACCACAATGGCAGAAATAAACATGACCCCAGCCACTAACCCCGACACAAGAGGGCTTTCAATATTGAGCAGTTTGGCTAATAACGATGGTCCTAAGGATAATATAAAACAAGTTGATGTTAACCCAGGTCCAAATATAGCAATACCGACCCCTACAAATTTTCTGTATTCAGGACTTAAACCAGGAAGACGAAAATATTTAACTTTTTGTCGCATGGCTTTATTCATGTTTTTATTTTGAATTCTTGGCAGCGGTAATTTAATGAGAACAATAACCAGTGATATAAATAAAATAAGTTGAATTTCATATACTTTAGTTATAGGGCTGCTACAGTAAGATGATATCGAACCCGCTAATGTAGGACCAATAGCCGCCCCAAAGACCATCGCTATAGATGCGATAAGAGAAGCTTGTTTTTTATAGTGGGCTCCTCCCATGTCAACTACTGCCGCCATCCCAGCTGCGGATATTGTTCCTACATAGACGCCTGTAAGCAATCTCGCTAAAATAAGTTCGTAGACATTTCGAGAATAAATAAACAATAGGCAGGATATAATGGCTGCAATTGCACCTGGAATTAATACAGCTTTCCTTCCATAACGATCTGAAAGCTGTCCAACGAATAGTAAAGTAAACAACAAGCCCAAGATATAAGCGGCAAATACATCCGTTAACATTCCCGAAGAAAAATTCATATTTTCCTGCCACCGAACATAAAGCGGTGTTGCCGAATTAGACAAAATAAAAGCGAGGACAACCCCCCATGACGTAAGCAGTACTTTCAATTTCGTCGATGCACTGACAACCGTAGTAGACTTCAATTGGTTCATATTCTCTCCTTACTTACGGTAACCTGAATACAGATTATTGTGTCATAGTCCTTTTTGTAAGAATATAACTAATATTTCACATAATATGAGAAAATATGCAGATGTATAATTGGGAAGATTTAAAGGTATTTTATGTCTATGTTGAAGCAAAATCTTTAGTCGAAGCGGCCCGAATACTTCATGTTGATCACGTTACCGTGTCCAGACGGATTTCCTCATTAGAAAAATCCTTACAAATTAAGTTATTGGATAGACGTTCTCCTCGCTCATACGATTTGACGCCTGAAGGCCAACGTGTGGCAGAATTTGTGCTAAAAATTAAAGACACATTTTATGATATTGAACGATTTGCAAAGGTTCAATGTAATGAAGTCAGTGGTGAAGTAAAAATAAATGTTCCCCCTATTGCTGCAATTAACTTAATTGCACCACATGTATTTAAACTACATGATAAATATCCTGATTTAGTTTTACATTTAATTAGTAATACACGCAATGTATCATTATTAAAAAGAGAAGCAGATATTATTGTGCGGCATAGTCGCCCTAGTCATGATGAACTCGTTATTAAAAAACTGGGCGTTGTGACATTTTCCTTTTATAGAGCTCAAACAGCGGCCACCACAAAAAATAAACAATTAGGCTATATTGCCTATGATGCATCAATGGAAAACAGTGTCCAACAACAATGGTTGAACCAACGCCGGGGAGACGCTCCAATCATTCTACGCAGTAATGATTTATTGATACAACTTGCGGCCGTCAAATCAGGCATGGGAATCGCCCTTCTACCAGACTATCTTGCGAATAAGAATCCCGATCTTATCGCCCTGCCTCAATCAGAAGGCCCTCTCGAACGGGAACTATGGATTTCCTGCCATAAAGATATTCGTTCCGTACCGACCATCATGACGGTTATGAATTTTATTTCGGATATTGTTTCAGAACAACTCTAGGGGATCATAGCCACCGTTCGGCGTGGCGCATGCCACGGGGCGCTCCTGATAACATCCGGTGAAGGCACCTTCCATCAATTCAATGATGGGGAGTGCTTCCTCTCGCTCCTCAATATCGTTTATGGCTGTTTGACAGCAACGGCCCCCCTTGCTTAAACGCGTATGGCCTGTGTGGATACCTCACTAACCCAGCAAAATTTTAGTCATGACTCACTCACAAACCACCGCGTATCGAGCAACTGTTCCAGATGCATTGAAGGCAAAATCTAAGGCTTTGAAGCCGCAGAAAAGGCAGCTTCAGACACGATGATGATGGTTACTCATCCAATCCTTAATAACTAATTTATCAAAATAATGGCCGACAATCGCTATTCGTTGGCCAACTCTTTATATAGTCAACTCATCTCAAGCAGTATGCTGATTAAGCACAAAGTATTAAGGATTTAGTTATGGAAAGTAACCAAGTTACGCAGCATTTATCTTATGAAATCCGTAAGTTATCGAATAAACAGCGACTCGTTCTCTCAAGCCGTCCGAGTTTAAATTCAATACGCGATGGCAAACTGCTATTTTTCGACAACACCAAACTAGGCTTTTGTCATTATAGAACCATCTATACAACGCTGAAGTATTATTTATATCAGCACAGTATTGTTAATCTAGATTACGTTAGAAAATCTGTCCGTGGAACAATGACAGAGCAAATGCGGGATCTGGCCCGTGAATTGTCTCAAAAAAATTACTGTGGAGCCATTCTAGCTCTGGCCGACATGGGAACATCGGTCATGACAACTATTTTAGCCATTGAGTTAGAAAAACTAGGCGTACCTTCAGTTCTCATCTCAGCCCCTCCCGGAGATAAACTTGCAGAACACGTTGCCTACTATCGCGCAGGAAATTTATGTATCTGCCACTTGGATATTTTTCAGGCGAGTACAGATCTGCAAATCAAAGAGCAAACATTAGCTCATGCGCAATATATTTTAGAGGCTTTATGCTCTCAACCTGAGTCATTAGCCAAACTCGCGACGTTATCCCCCCAAATGGATCGGGATCTCTTAGAAAATGCTAGCGATTCTATTCAATACACCACATTAGATGAGCTCCTCGATATTTATGACGAAAAATCAATTGGAGATGGCCTACCAGTCGTTCCCCCCACCCCAGCACGCTTTGAAAAAATGCAGGAATACTGCGCAGAGTCTTTAGATTCGGTCATCATTCCAGAGGCAGGACCATCCGGCAATAACATCACGATTCGAGATATTATCCTCAATAGTATTTTAGCGGGTTGTAAACCGGAATACCTTCCCATTGTCATTCAAGTATTTAAGGCCATGACGGCCCCTACTTTTAATTTTCAACAATCAATTACCACTTCCTACAATGGCGGTAATTTAGTGTTGATCAGTGGGCCGATTGCAAAAGAACTTCATATAAGTTCTGGTCAAGGTTGTTTAGGAACAGGTTTTCGGGCCAATGCGACGATTGGACGGGCCGTTAACTTAACCATTTTGAATATCTGTAGAGCGTATCCCGGCAAGGCTGATTTAGGCTGCCTCGGTTCTCCCGCTGAATTTACTTATTGCTTTGCAGAAAGCTTAGAAAATAGCCTCTGGCCCACACTGAATGAAGAGCGATATAACGCAGAAACGACCACCGTCTATTTAATGAAAGCCGAGCCCCCTACTGATGTAGTTGATTTTTTAAGCCAAAATTCACAGAGCCTGCTCGAAGTTATTATTTCAAGCGCTACCCATCTCGGGAGAATGAATGCCTATATTCCCGGACGTATTTTAATCGTTTTAACGCCAGATCATGCACAGATGCTTAAACGTGATGGCTGGAGTAAAAACGATTTACGTCACTTTTTACACAATCAAATATCGAACCCGCGCAATACCGTGGCCGGGAAAGGCCTCGTTCCGGTGCGCCCTGAGGGGTTTAACGATATGGAAAATATTCCAGCAACTCGTAGCCCATCAGATATAGACCTCGTGGTTGCCGGTGGACGAGGTGGACACTCCGCCATTATCGCCAGCTGGGGGCTTTATAGTGATGCCGTAATATCCCCTTTATTGTTACCTAATGGCATTACGGCAAAAAGTATTCATGACTTTAAATGTTAATGGAGTAATCAATATGAGTAAAATTGTTGATGTTTTAGCAAGAGAAGTATTCGACTCACGTGCTGATATTACGCTAGAAGTCGAGATTCATTTAGAAAGCGGTGTAACCGCTAAAGCCATCATTCCATCCGGAACTTCTATGGGTAAATATGAGGCCGTTGAAGTACGAGATAACGACATGGCAAGATTTGCAGGTAAAGGCGTGTTAAATGCTATTCATAATATTCGTGAAGTTATCCGTCCCCAATTATTAGGCATGTCTGTATTTGAGCAACTAAAAATCGATCACATGTTAATTGCACTTGATGGAACTTCAAATAAACGTCGTTTAGGTGCCAATGCTATATTAGGGATTTCACTCGCCGTTGCTAAAGCGGCGGCCGAAGAACGTCACGAAGAGCTATGTGATTACCTTAATGAGGATCAACAACCCTTGTCCATTCCGACCCCTATTTTCTCAATGCTCTCTGGAGGTCGACATGGAATAGGAAATTGTGATTTTCAGGACTTTCAAATTATTATACTCAAAACGCAGAATTTGATGGATTCGATGCGGATCGGTAAAGAAATTTATCAAGCTCTCAAATCGATCCTCATGAATAACTCAGTCGCCATTGGTGTTTCCGGTACGGGTGGCTTAATGCCAACACTGACCCGCAATGAACAAGGACTCACACTACTGATTCAGGCCATTAAAGCCGCTGGCTATGCCCCTGGGATCGATGTTGGGTTAAGTATGGATTTAGCTGCTGAAATGTTTTATGAAAAAGGCCGATATAATTTATTCGCGGATAAACTATCTTTAACAACCGATGAATTCATTAATTATTTAGTTGCATTATGTGATAAATATCCAATCGTCTTAATGGAAGATCCATTAGGAGAAGATGATCATGCGGGCTGGCAAAAACTGACACAACGTATCGGAAACAAGATTGAACTGGTAGGTGATGACTTATTTACAACGAATATAGAACGATTTAATCAAGGTTTTTCTCAACATATCGCAAACTCAATTCTGGTTAAGCCCAATCAGATTGGTACATTATCTGAAACGACCCAGATTATTAAACATGCGATGAAATCCGGTTACGGTGTTGTAGTCTCACGGCGCTCAGGAGAAACTGAAGATACCTTTATTGCAGATTTAGCAGTGGCATTTCACTGTCCCAAAGTTAAATTTGGATCATTTGCCAGAACTGAATCCTTAGCTAAATATAATCGCTTAATTCGTTTGAAAGAGATCATTGATAATCGGAAAATTAAAAATAGACAAGAAATATCTTTTTCATAATGCATTCGGATTTTACCGCTACATTAAAAATATTGTTATAATTTAAATGCCAGCCCACGAAGTAAAATAATTTCGACTCGTTCATCACAATGCATCAATAAACAAGTCAAATAAAAGTAGAAAGATAGCAGACAATAAAGCTCATATGCTTTTTATTGGCATGTGAGCTTTACTCCTATTCGCTTTAGACTCATTTAAATACATATTTAAAGAGTTTCGAAAATACTCTGATATATTTTTTGACTCAATGATACATTTATTTCGATGCGACAGCACTTAATGCTAAAGAACTCCCCAGAGAGACAAAAACACCGCCGACAATACGATTGAATCGTCTAATATTACGGGAATTTTTTAACCATGATCCCAAACGATTACCTAACGAAGTGTAAGTAAACATTGATGTGCAATCAATAACAAACCAAGTTCCAGCTAAGATAAAGTATTGTTCGAGATGAGGAGCACTCGTATCAATAAAGCCAGGGAATAATGCCGTAAAAAATAAGATATCTTTGGGGTTACTAATCCCAACCATAAAGCCTTTTTTAAATAATTTATAAACGCTCATATTTTCTGAAATCGAAATAGTTGGCTCACTGATATGTTCCAAAGATCCCCGATCTTTCCAAGACTGCCAACCTAAATAAATTAAATACATGGCGCCTAAAA
Organism: Celerinatantimonas marina; assembly: GCF_046054165.1. Taxonomy (NCBI): domain Bacteria; kingdom Pseudomonadati; phylum Pseudomonadota; class Gammaproteobacteria; family Celerinatantimonadaceae; genus Celerinatantimonas; species Celerinatantimonas marina. Next base: position 192,163 of record NZ_JBFNXK010000004.1, read on the forward strand.
TTTTCAGCAAGAAGAATAATTTTTCAGAAGTGACTAACAGAGCACCTAAACCTGCAGCAGAAATAGTCATGAGGACTAAGGCCGCAATCGCGCCGCCTAGCACAGTTGCGACCGAGCGTTTTTTGCCAAATTTCAGGCCATCGGAGATACAAAGCAGCGCTGAAGGTCCTGGAGTAATAATTAATAACGTAATCACACTGACATAAATAAGCCAGACACTAATTGCCATATACAGCCCACCGATCTAACGACTAAAAATAAAACAAAAGAGGATCACAATAGCACGTGATCAACGCATCGTGCTATAGGTCATTTTTAGCCCAATATAACAATATTCCAGAGGATTTAAAAACCCCACCCAGCCTCCCCTTAAAAAGGGGAGGAGAACTTGATGGCTGATCTTATCGCTCGGATGTCACACCGTGGAATCCGCAAACGCACCGAGGCTGGGGACACCATTCTCCCTTTTCGCTCAAGGGGGAGGAGAATTTGATGGCTGACCTTATCGCTCGGATGTCACACCGTGAAATCTGCAAGCTTACCGATGCAGGAAGCACCATTCTCCCCCTTCGCTCAAGGGGGAGGAGAACTTGATGGCTGATCTTATCGCTCGGATGTCACACCGTGGAATCCGCAAACGCACCGAGGCTGGGGACACCATTCTCCCTTTTCGCTCAAGGGGGAGGAGAATTTGATGGCTGACCTTATCGCTCGGATGTCACACCGTGAAATCTGCAAGCTTACCGATGCAGGGAACACTATTCTCCCCTTCTCTCAAGGGGGAGGAGAATTTGATGGCTGCTCTTATCGCCCGGATGTCACACCGTGAAATCTGCAAGCTTACCGATGCAGGAAGCACCATTCTCCCCCTTCGCTCAAGGGGAAGGAGAACTCGATGGCTGATCTTATCGCCCGGATGTCACACCGTGAAATCCACAAACGCACCGATGCTGGGAGCACCATTCTCCCCTTTATCTCAAGGGGGAGGAGAATTTGATGGCTGATCTTATCGCTCGGATGTCACTCCGTGAAATCTGCAAGCTTACCGATGCAGGAAGTATCATTCTCCCCCTTCTCTCAAGGGGGAGGAGAACTCGATGGCTGATCTTATCCCCCGGATGTCACACCGTGAAATCTGCAAGCTTACCGATGCAGGAAGCACTATTCTCCCCCTTCTTTCAAGGGGAAGTTAGAGGGGGTTTTCCCTTGAAAAGGGACCCTATCGCAACAAAAAACCCAGCATAGCTGGCTGGGTTTCGTCTTTTTTAAACTAAACAAAAATAGGTCTTAGGTAACCGTCAGAACGGGATATCGTCGTCAAAATCCATCGGTGGTTCGTTGTAAGTCGGCTGCTGTGGTTGCTGAGCCGGGGCTTGCTGTGAGCGACTCTGTTGACCCTGCCCCTGATTCTGGTTATTAAACCCACCTTGCTGTGATGGCGCCGATTGGGATTGATTATTAAATCCACCCTGATTCTGATTTGGATTAAAACCACCCTGAGGCGCAGCATTTTGCTGATTAAAACCGCCTTGATTTTGATTATTCCAATTGCCTTGCTGCTGCGGTGCATTGGTGTTCATACCTTGCCCACCACGCGCTCCCAGCATTTGCATCACGCCGGTGTAGCCTTGCACCACAATCTCGGTGGTATAACGATCCTGACCACTTTGATCTTGCCATTTACGAGTTTGCAACTGACCCTCAATATAAACCTGAGAACCTTTACGCAGATATTCACCAGCCACTTCCGCCAACTTACCGTATAGCGTGACTCGGTGCCACTCAGTTCGTTCACGTTGTTCACCGGTCGCTTTGTCACGCCATGAATCGGATGTCGCCACAGTGATGTTGGCAACGGCGCCACCGTTCGGCATGTAGCGGACTTCTGGGTCCTGACCTAAATTGCCAACCAGGATAACTTTGTTAATTCCTCGACTACTCATACATGCCTCTTAAAATCAGATTATCACGATATTCCCGGCCTGTTACCGGGTGCTCTTCCCCAGAGCGGCAACGATTTGATCCGGGGTCGTTGCCAAAATCATAAACAATGAATTATAAGGGAGGTTGCCGGTGCGATCCACTCTCCACAACGTAAAACCCGTCACATCACCGGCTTTAATCGACACACAATCGATGAAAATCCAGCGCCGTCAGGTACTTTTAAAGTGCGAAAAATATTTAGCGCTTGGGGTCAAACTTAAAGCGAACCCCCTTGAACCAGCTGCTGAGCATTATCCAGCGAAAACTGTTTATCGTTCACTTTTAAATAAGCCGTTTTCTCTTCAGGAAAAATCACCGCTTCTAGCACCCCGTCCAAGCTCCCTAACTGGCGAACTAACCGATCACTATCACAATCACGCCGATAACGAATCGTATAGTTTTTAAGGCCACTTTGAACTTTCAACCCCAATGCGGCCAGACTCCATAACACAATCATCACGATTGAAAATACCACCACGGCGCTCGTGCCCAGATGACCCAAGATCAATCCAGATACACTGCCTCCGATAAAGGCTCCGATAAACTGGCAGGTCGAATAAACCCCCATTGAGCCCCCTTTTTGTCCTGCGGGTGCCAATGATGAGAGCATTGCCGGAAGGGCCGCTTCCATATAGTTAAAGGCCGTAAAAAACAGCACCGCCGAACCGATAAGCGCCACTAAGCTATCTGAAACCAACAGCAACAAACTAGCCATCAAAAACAGTCCGATCGCCAGCATAAAGTAGCCCCGCTGCTGATTTTTCTTCGAGGCTAAAATCAGCATTGGCACCATCAAGACAAAGGAACCTATCATCACTGGCAGATATAAAAACCAATGATGCCCAGCTGAAAGCCCGGCACGAACCAATCGACTGGGGAACTGTACAAACTCAGCGGTCAGTAGCAAATGCAGTGAAAAAATACTGAAATCGAGCCGCAACAGTTGTGGATTTTTAATCGCCCGGACAAATTGCCCGAATGAGGCCGACACATCCCCTCGCGGCGCATGGGTCGATACTTTCGGGACGGTGAGCAGTACGGCTAAGATCCCTAAAAGAGCGAACCCCGCCGCCAGCCAAAACATCCCGCTTAACCCCAGCCACTGCACTAGTGCCGGCCCAAAAATCAAAGATGCCGCAAATGCCACGCCAATACTCATACCAATTGTTGCCATGACTTTGGAGCGATGTTCTTCTCGGCTTAAATCGGCGGCTAAGGCGAGGATCGCGCTAGCTATCGCGCCCATGCCTTGAATCGCTCGACCGACAATGATACCGGTCATCGAATCACTTAACGCCGCCACCACACTCCCAATGGCAAACACCACGAGTCCCCCGACAATCACCGGCTTACGACCAATGCGATCCGAGAGCCATCCCATCGGAATTTGTAATATCGCCTGCGTCAGTCCATAGGCTCCAATAGCCACCCCGACGGTTAAAGGAGAAAAGCCATCAAGATGGCGGGCCGCAATCGCTAGCACCGGCATTATCATAAATAGACCGGCCATCCTTAGCGCAAATACCAGTGCCAGCGACATGGCTCCTCGCTTTTCAGTGGCGGAAATTGCTCCGTCAGCCATATCGTCTCTTCCTATTCTTATCGTAACGTTAAAAAATGGCATCATAGCACGAAGCTTAAAACCCCAACAGGATACATCTTTAAAGATGCCTCATCGGCGCGTTTGTGCGATACTGATACATCCTCTTTATAGCTACTGCATCAAGGTGATATGGATAACATTGAGATCCGCGGTGCTCGCACCCACAACTTAAAAAACTTAAATCTCACCCTGCCCCGCGATAAACTGATTGTCATCACCGGACTATCTGGATCAGGGAAGTCATCACTGGCGTTTGATACGCTCTATGCCGAAGGGCAACGCCGTTATGTGGAATCACTTTCGGCTTATGCCCGACAATTTTTGTCACTGATGGAAAAGCCCGATGTCGATCACATCGAAGGGCTCTCTCCGGCGATTTCGATTGAACAAAAATCCACCTCGCATAACCCACGTTCCACCGTGGGCACGATCACCGAAATCTATGATTATCTACGGTTGTTATATGCCCGAGTCGGTGAACCGCGCTGTCCGAACCATGACCGCCCCCTAACCGCACAAACCATCACCCAAATGGTGGATCAAGTGTTAGCAATGGCAGAAGGAAGTCGCTTGATGCTGTTGGCCCCCGTGGTCAAAGAGCGAAAAGGGGAACATGTTAAAACGCTAGAAAACCTCAATGCTCAAGGTTTTATCCGGGCCCGAATCGATGGTGAAGTCTGTGACTTATCCGATCCACCCACATTGGAACTACGCAAAAAGCACACCATTGAAGTAGTCGTTGACCGCTTTAAAGTCCGCAGTGACTTGCAACAGCGACTGGCGGAATCTTTCGAAACCGCCTTAGAGCTTTCCGGAGGCACCGCCATCATTGCCGCGATGGATGGCAACATGGATGAGATTATTTTTTCGGCTAATTTTGCCTGTCCGGAATGCGGCTATAGCATGCATGAGCTGGAACCTCGCTTGTTCTCATTCAACAATCCGGCCGGGGCCTGCCCGCATTGTGATGGTCTAGGTGTTGAACAATATTTTGATCCGGAGAAAGTCATCATCAACGATGAAATTAGCCTCTCCGGCGGTGCCATTCGCGGCTGGGATAAACGTAATTTTTACTATTATCAGATGCTGCGCTCACTGGCCGAACACTATGATTTTCCACTCGATGTTCCTTATTGTGAGCTACCGGAAAAAATTCAAAAAGTACTGCTGTACGGCTCCGGAAAAACAGCGATTGCCTTTAAATATGTGAATGACCGCGGCGATATCACGCTGCGGGAACATCCATTTGAAGGGGTGATCCCCAACATGCAACGCCGCTATAAAGAGACCGAGTCCAACGCGGTGCGTGAAGAGCTCTCCAAATATATCAGCAGTCAACCTTGCCCCCATTGTCACGGCAGTCGTCTGCGTGAAGAAGCTCGTCATGTGTTCGTTCAGCAAACCACGCTTCCCGAAATTACCCAGATGTCGATCCATGAAACGATGGAGTTTTTTGCCACATTGCAACTCACCGGGCAAAAAGCACAGATCGCCAGCAAAGTCCTCAAAGAGATCAATGAACGGCTAAGCTTTTTGGTTAACGTCGGACTGGATTATCTATCACTGGCTCGCAGCGCCGAAACACTCTCTGGTGGAGAAGCGCAGCGGATCCGGCTCGCCAGCCAGATTGGAGCGGGTCTGGTCGGGGTGATGTATGTGCTCGACGAGCCTTCGATTGGCCTGCACCAACGGGATAATGAACGGCTACTCTCAACCCTAACCCATCTGCGCGATCTCGGTAATACCGTGATTGTGGTCGAGCATGATGAAGATGCGATCCGGGCAGCCGATTTCATCGTCGATATCGGCCCGGGAGCCGGTGTGCATGGCGGGAATATTATCGCTCAAGGTAACGTTGATGAGATCATTGCTACTCCGGCGTCACTCACTGGCCAGTTCTTAAGTGGCCAGCGTAAAATTGAAATTCCGGCCAAACGGCATGCGCCTAAGCAAGGTTGGGTGACACTGCAAGGCGCTTGTGGCAATAACCTCAAAGCCGTGACAGCTAAATTCCCGGTCGGACTTTTAACCGTCGTCACCGGGGTATCCGGTTCCGGTAAATCCACACTGGTGAACGATACGCTATTTAAAATTGCACATCGCGATCTAAATAAAGCGGACGGTAATGATATTGCCCCCTATCAGTCGATTGAAGGGCTTGATCTATTAGATAAAGTCGTCGATATCAACCAGAGCCCGATTGGCCGCACTCCGCGCTCGAATCCCGCGACCTATACCGGGATTTTTACCCCGATGCGCGAGCTGTTTGCCGGCACGCCGGAATCTCGAGCTCGGGGATACAAACCGGGACGGTTTAGTTTCAACGTCAAAGGCGGTCGCTGTGAAGCCTGCCAAGGCGATGGTGTCATCAAAGTCGAAATGCACTTCTTGCCGGATATCTATGTGCCTTGTGACAGCTGCCACGGTAAACGCTATAACCGTGAAACACTGGAAGTTAAATACAAAGGCAAAAATATCCATGAGTGTCTGGATATGACGGTTGAAGAAGCCCGTGAGTTCTTTGATGCAGTTCCAGCAATGGCGCGTAAACTACAAACGTTGATGGACGTCGGCCTCTCCTACATTCGTTTAGGTCAGGCGGCGACCACCTTAAGTGGGGGTGAAGCACAGCGAGTGAAACTCTCCCGGGAGCTCTCCAAACGGGGAACCGGTTCAACGCTGTATATTCTCGATGAACCGACCACCGGGCTGCATTTTGCCGATATTCAAATGCTGCTGAAAGTCATTCACCGCTTGCGCGATCAAGGTAATACCGTGGTGATTATCGAGCATAATCTGGATGTGATCAAAACTGCCGACTGGATTATCGACCTAGGCCCTGAAGGGGGCAAAGGCGGTGGAGAAATTCTGGTCGCGGGTTCCCCTGAAGACGTTGCGAAACATCCCAGCTCACATACGGCTCGTTTTCTACGACCGATTTTAGAGCGGGGGTATTAACTCTTAGACAAACCGCCTGCAATATCAGGCGGTTTTATTTTGATAAGCATTTAACTGTGACTGACTTAAATAAGCATTCAAGGCCAGTTGCTGACTCTCACTCATCACCAAGCCTAATTTGGTTCGCCGCCATAAAATATCCTCGCTCTGATAGGCCCATTCATTCGTCACTAAATAATCAATTTCGGCCTGTGACAAATCATCTCCGAACCATTGTCCGAGGTCACTACGTTGTTTCGCCTGCCGAAGCCATAACCGTGCTCGGCTACCATAAGCATGCGCGATACGCGAGGCTTGCGCTGATGTTAAAAACGGATAGTCCTGATGCAGCAACGGACTCAAGGTATCTGGATCACAATCGCCACCGGGTAACACGTCCGTTCGACTACGACTGGCCGGACAAGACTCAAAATAAGGGGCTAACCGATCCACCGCCGTTTCAGCTAATTTTCGGTACGTCGTCAGTTTGCCACCAAAAACAGATAGCAGCGGCAATTTCGGATCCTCATCCAGCTCGATCGTATAATCACGGGTAATAGCCTGTGGGACACCCGACTCATCGGCACACAGCGGTCGGACTCCGGAGTAACTCCAGAGCACATCATCCAGACGCAAATTATGTTTAAAATGTGCATTCACAACCCCGATAAGGTAGTTCACTTCCTGATCGGAAACATGCACATGACGAGGATCACCCTGAAATTCTACATCGGTCGTTCCAACTAAACTGTATTTTTGCTGATACGGGATCACAAACACGATCCGTTGATCATCATTTTGCAAAATATAAGCATAAGGCTCACGATGGATCCGGGGGACAACAATATGACTGCCTTGGATCAAGCGAATCGCTCGGGGGGAACGCTGCTTTAATTGTTCATCAAAGACCTGATTAACCCACGGACCCGCCGCATTCACCAGCGCCTTTGCTCGCAGCTCAAATCCTAGCTCACGACGTTCATCAAACGCCTCAACTTGCCAATACGTTCCCTGTCGGAACGCGCTCTGACAACGGCAATAGTTCCAGACCGAACCACCTCGTTCAGCGACCGATTGCACATTTGCCAGTACTAAACGAGCATCATCGACCCAACCATCGGCATATTCAAAACCACGGCGGATCTCATGGAGCAGCGGTCCGTCGTGACGATCAAATCGGATCGCACGTGATCGACTCAACTGCTGACGTTTGGCCAGATGATCATATAAAAACAATCCAATTCGGATCATCCATGCTGGACGTAATTGAGGCCGATGAGGCAGTCGAAATCGCATCGGAGTAATCAAATGGGGAGCTTTGGCCATGAGAATTTCACGCTCGGCCAATGCTTCGCGCACCAGTCGGAATTCATACTGCTCTAAATACCGCAAACCTCCGTGGATCAATTTGGAGCTGGCCGATGACGTAGCACCACCAAAGTCTTTAGCTTCTAAGAGAGCCACCCGCAGCCCACGTAGTGCCGCATCGGACGCAATACCCGCTCCATTAATGCCTCCACCGATAACAATGAGGTCGTATTCGTGATCGTGCATTGCATCTCTCCCCTGACGTTTGAGATCACTATTCTTTAGTCTAGAACCTATTCCAAAGAATCTAAATCTTCAGCGCTTCCCTGTTTCTAATCAAATTACAGCGGAAATATGACACTATCATGCATACGACCGATGAAGTGCTGGCGATCACAGCTATCTCTCATTCAGCGATGATATAAATCTGCTAATATTATTCATCGATTCAGATAGTTAGGCTATTAACGTTTCATTTTCTCAGGAAGGTTTAATCATTCATGAGTCATCCCAATGCTGCTAAAGAATATATTGTGGCTCTCGATCAAGGCACAACCTCATCTCGGGCTATCATTTTTAACCGACAAGCCCAAATCGTCGGTGTCGCTCAACGAGAATTAACCCAGCATTACCCCCAGACGGGCTGGGTCGAACAAGATCCAATGGAGATCTGGTCTAGCCAGAGTTCGGTACTGGTCGAGGTACTGGCTAAAACCGGGATCGATCCGGATCAAATTGCTTCCATCGGGATCACCAACCAACGGGAAACCACCATCGTCTGGGACAGTCACACCGGACGCCCGATCTATAATGCCATTGTCTGGCAATGCCGACGCACCGCTCCTATCTGTGAGGAACTAAAGGCTCAGGGGCTAAGCGATTATATTCAAGAAAACACCGGTCTGGTGATCGATGCCTATTTCTCAGCCACTAAAATCAAATGGATCCTAGATCATGTCGACGGCGCCCGAGAAAAAGCGGAACAAGGCCAACTGCTGTTTGGAACGGTCGATAGTTGGCTGATCTGGAATTTTACTCAGGGTCACGCTCATGTAACCGACTATACCAACGCATCGCGGACCATGCTGTTTAATCTCAAGGCACTGGACTGGGATGATAAGCTACTGGAAGCGCTATCGATCCCCCGACGCATGCTGCCTCAAGTCTGTAGCTCCAGTAAAGTCTATGGACAAACCCGAATGGCCGGACGCAGCAATGCACGGATTCCTCTGGCCGGGATTGCCGGTGATCAACAAGCCGCTTTATTTGGTCAGTTTTGTTTTGAAAAAGGAATGGCAAAAAATACCTACGGCACCGGCTGCTTTTTACTGATGAATACCGGCCAACATCTTTATCATTCAGCACATGGGCTGATCTCGACACTCGCGATTAATGCCGAAGGGCAACCTTGTTATGCCCTGGAAGGTTCGGTGTTTATGGGCGGCGCGACGATTCAGTGGCTACGCGACGAACTGGGGATCGTTCATGATGCCAGTGATACGGATTATTTTGCCAGCAAGATCCCTGATAGCGGCGGCGTCTATCTGGTTCCGGCATTTGTCGGCATGGGGGCACCTTACTGGGATCCGGATGCCCGGGGCATGATAGTCGGCCTGACCCGAGGAACTAATCGCAATCACATTATCCGAGCGACACTAGAAGCCATAGCCTATCAAAGTCGGGATGTGCTCGAAGCAATTCAGCAAGATTCCGGGTTACAGATCTCAAGTCTTAAAGTCGATGGAGGCGCGGCGGCCAATGATTTTCTGATGCAATTTCAATCTGACATTATGGGAGTGCGTGTTGACCGGCCTCAGCTCATTGAAACAACCGCCTTAGGTGCAGCGATGCTGGCCGGACTTTCTGTCGATTTTTGGGAGTCCACCGCGCAGATCCAAGCGTTATGTACCGTTGATAAAAAATTCACACCGGAGATGAGTCGGAAACAGCGCCAGCAACTCTATGGTGGCTGGGCCAATGCCGTAAAACGGGCATTGTCCAAAGGTTAACCTCAAACCAAACCCCCTCTAACTCCCCCTTGAAGATAAGGGGGAGAATGGTTGCCCGACATCCAAAAAATGCTCCTCCCCTTACCAAGGGGAGGCTGGGTGGGGTTTTCATACACCTACATCTTAAATCCCCTCTAACTCCCGAACGGTTGCCCGGCATCGGTGAGCCCCGGATTTCACGACGTTACATCCGGGCTACAAGATATCGATGAAATGCTCCACCTCTTGCAGATAAGGGGAGAACGGTTGACTCCCCGGCATCCAGAAAATGCGCCGCCCCTTGCTAAGGGGAGGCTGGGTGAGGTTTTCATACACCTACATATTAAACCCCCTCGAACTCCCGAACGGTTGCCCGGCATCGGTGAGCCCCGGATTTCACGATGTTACATCCGGGCTACAAGGTATCGATGAAATGCTCAACCTTTTGAAGATAAGGGAGAACGGTTGACTCCCCGGCATCCAGAAAATGCTCCTCCCCTTTTTAAGGGGAGGCTGGGTGGGGTTTTCATACATCTACACTTTAAATTTTCTCTAACTCCCGAACGGTTGCACGGCATCGGTGAGCCCCGGATTTCACGATGTTACATCCGGGCTACAAGGTATCGATGAAATGCTCAACCTCTTGCAGATAAGGGGAGAAAGGTTAACCCCGATAGCCAGAAAATGCTCCTCCCCTTGCTAAGGGGAGGCTGGGTGGGGTTTTTGGGTTCAAAAACATAAAAAGCCCTATCGTGCTTAGCATGATAGGGCTCTGAAGATGGTGTTATCTCATTATTTTGTAGGGCGTTTTTCTCGCTTCACAAATTTTCCCCACCCTGGTTCACCGACAAATTCGCCTTTATCATAAACCAGACGACCTCGCGAATAGGTTTGAACCGGGTACCCTTTTAACTGAATACCTTCCCATATGGTGTGGTCGTAGTCGGAATGCATATTATCGACAGAAATCGTAAAATCAATTTGTGGGTCATAAATGACGATATCCGCATCTTTACCAACCGCAATACTGCCTTTATCGGCACAGCCAAAAATTTTTGCCGGATTACTTGAGCACAGTTCAACCACTTGATTATATGAAATTTTCCCTTCATTAGCAGCCGATAACATATAGGGATAGAGGTTTTCAATCCCGGCACAACCATTGGGAATCTTGGTGAAATCATCAATGCCCCAATCTTTTTCAAACGACTGGAATGGGCAGTGATCGGTTGCAACAACGTCAATATCACCGTTTTTGATCGCTTTCCACAACGCATCCTGACTTTCTTGACCTTTGATGGGAGGCGAACACACGAAGTTTCGACCATCATCGCGTTTATAGACATCACAGGTAAACTCAAGATATTGCGGACAAGTTTCAATATAGATATCACTGTTTTCTTTTTTAGCTGCAATGGCCGCTTCCAACCCTTCTTTATCCGCCATATGCACTAGATAGAGAGGGGCTTCAAGGTGTGTGGCCCAATGAACAGCACGTTTATCAGCTTCCGCTTCAACATATTCCGGGCGACTCAAATAGTGATACCAAGCTGACGTTTTGCCTTCGGCCAGAAATTTCTCGATATTGTAATCAATCAGATCCGGGTTCTCCGCATGCAAATTGAGCATGGCCCCTACTTCTTTGGCTTTCAGCAGTAACCGGGCAAAAACGCCGTCATCAACCATCATGCCTTCTTTTTTATAAACAAAGAAACATTTAAAACTGGTGATCCCGGACTCTACCGCCGACGCCATTTCATCTAAAATCGCGCCATCATTCAAATCAGTAATGATGCAGTGATACGCATAATCGACACAGGCCTCTTGCTCACAAATGGCTTTTTTAGAATCAATCACCTGTTTAATGGTCATCCCTCTGCGCTGCATAGGATAATCAAAAACGGTGGTTACGCCCCCACAGGCCGCAGCCCGCGTGCCGGCTAAATAGCTATCCGCAGAAGTGGTTCCACCAAACGGCATCGCTAAATGCGTATGCACATCAATGGCCCCTGGCAAGACTAATTTACCGGCCGCATCAACAACCTGAGCGCCATCTGCTGACAAATCAGCGCCGATGGCTACAATTTTGCCATCGTGAATTGCGACATCCGCTTGAACGGTATCGCTGGCGGTTACCACGGTGCCATTTTTAATGATTAAATCCATGAGGCCTCCTTATTCTGCATCTGCTTTTAACACGGCATTTAAGAGTACGGTGGCACCGGCAGTACACTGCTCCGGTGACGAGTATTCCAATTCACAATGTGATAAACCATCTTTAGATTGCACAAAGATCATCGTCGTCGGTAGCATATAGGCGACAAACTGCGCATCGTGTCCAGCTCCCGAGTGAACCATCTGATGAGAAACGCCACTTTCTTCTGCGGCGGCTTTCACAAAACTCACTAAGGTGTCATTCCAATACACTGTATCCCGGTTCCACATTCTGTCGACTTGACAGCGACATCCAGCCCACTGTTTATCGCCGCAAGATTTAACGACGGCTAAGACTTTATCCAACACTTCTGCACTTTCATGACGAGCATCGATACAAAAATCGACTTCATCCGGCACACAGGTATGCACGTTCGGATGGCATTCAATTTCACCGGTGGTGTACACCAAATCACCATAGCCCAGTTTATCGATTTCATCATGCAGATAACACAAAGCCTGAGACGCAGCATATAAAGCATCGCGGCGTTTCGGCATCGGGAAAGTCCCGGCATGCACGGTTTGACCATAGAAACGTAACCGGTAGTTAAACATGCCCAAGACACAATCAACGACTCCGATGTCATTGCCGGCATCTTCCAATATCGGACCCTGTTCAATATGGATTTCAAACATACACTTGTAGTGTTCAGGTGACAGACGATTTGCGGCATCCCCTTTAAAATCAGAAGCATCCAGGGCTTGTCCAAAAGTGGTCTGTTTATCCAGTACACTTTTGGATTGCAGCATATCTTCGTATTTGAATTTTCCTTTCACATCTTCGGGTAAATAGTCGTAACACACAATGCCTGATACCATCATCGCCGGTGGATACAACGAGCCTTCTTCATTGGTCCAAATCATCGCCGTCAACGGATGTTGATGCGGAATATTCTGTTCGACGACAGTTTCTAACACCTCCATTGCCGACATCACCCCTAAAATGCCATCATAATTACCGCCATTTTTGACCGAATCAGAATGGGACCCCATCACGATGCGTTTCGCATCCGCATCGCTACCAGGCAACGTCGCATACACGTTAGCCACATCATCGACTTCAATCGTGGCCCCGATCGCTTCCATTCTTTTGATGAATTCATTTCTAGCCAGCACATCTTCAGCAGACAAGGTATAGCGGGTAATCCCGCCATGCCCGGCATCCCCAAACTGACTAAACGTGGTTATCTTGTCGGTCATTCGTTCTAAGCTACATTGATACATTTTGCACCTCTAATTCTGTCTATAAAATTCCATTAGCCGCAGCAAACTCACCATGACTTACAATCTGCGGGCTGATCTGCCTAAAATATCGTTTGCCTGATCATGGGCGGTCGGCATGAACCACAGCGTTGCCTTGAATTTTCGTGTCGTTATCCCGATCCTGACGTTACGAGGGGCTAACTGCTTCAGCTTTCGCTTGAGCCATTGGGTTATTCGGGTGCTCGGTCCAGTTCGCATATTCGCGACGAACCACTTCACCCGTACGACGATCTACTTCACCGGGGGCTAAGGTGCGCATCGTAATGCAATTTTCAATAGGGCAGATCGATACACAGAGGTTGCAACCGACGCAGTCTTGTTCTTTCACTTCATAATGTCGTTCACCGTTCAGAGTCCGAGTAATCGCTTGATGGGAGGTATCCTCACAAGCGATATGACATTTGCCACATTGAATACAGAGATCCTGATCGATCACCGCTTTGCTAACGTGATTTAAGTTCAGGTAACGCCAGTCAGTTACCGAGGGCAATGCCTTACCTCGAAAATCTTCAATAGTGCGATAACCGGCTTCATCCATAAAGTTGGACAGGCCACTTACCATGTCTTCAACAATACGGAAACCATGGACCATGACCGCCGTACAAACCTGCACATTCGAACAGCCTAATGCGATAAATTCAGCCGCATCTTTCCAGGTCGAGATCCCACCGATCCCGGAGATCAACAGATCGCTGGTTTCAGGGGAACGGCCAATTTCAGACACCATATTTAAAGCAATGGGTTTCACTGCCGGGCCACAATAACCACCATGTGATCCTTTATCATCGGTATGCGGATTCATTCGCATCTGCTCAAGATCGACGCCCATCACGGAATTAATAGTATTGATGAGGGATACCGCATCCGCCCCGCCGCGTTTAGCCGCCTGTGCCGGATAGCGAATATCCGTAATATTCGGCGTGAGTTTGACGATCACCGGGATCGAGCAATACTGCTTACACCAGCGAGTCACCATTTCAATATATTCGGGAACCTGCCCAACAGCCGCCCCCATTCCTCGTTCACTCATGCCATGCGGACAACCGAAGTTCAGCTCAATACCATCGGCTCCGGTTTGTTCCACCAGCGGTAAAATAAACTTCCAGGATTCTTCGTCACAAGGCACCATAATCGAAACCACAACCGCGCGATCCGGCCAATTGCGTTTCACTCGGGCAATCTCTTCTAAGTTGATATCCAGCGTCCGATCGGTAATCAACTCAATATTATTGAGCCCCATAATTTTGCGATCTGGTGAACGCAGTGTGCTATAACGAGGCCCTTTAACGTTGACGACATGCGGATCCAGACCAAGAGTCTTCCAGACCACGCCTCCCCAGCCCGCTTCAAAAGCGCGTACCACGTTATACTCTTTGTCAGTCGGTGGCGCAGAAGCCAACCAGAAAGGATTGGGGCTGTGGATGCCCAAAAAGTTCGATGTTAAATCAGCCATTGGACACCTCTGCTTCTAAAATAGGTCGCTTCTGTTCATGTTGTTGGAGCTCGTAATCAATTGACTGTGCAGCAATCTTGCCAAGGCGTACCGCATCGACGGTTAAATCCAGTCCCCCCGTCACACAATCCCCTCCTGCCCAAACACCAGTAATGGAAGTTCGGCACTGCTCATCAACCGCAATGCGTCCCTGCTCCAGTACCGGATGCAGTGGACCCGACCAAGGCTGATAAGATTGCCCAATCGCTTTAAGCACCATATCGGCTTTGAAGGTAATGCGTTCGGCCGTATCAACCAGCTTGCCAGCGACTTGTTCTGTTTTAATAAATGACATACCCTGAAGCAGTCCATCCACCACAATGGCCTCTGGACGAGCCCAACACTGGATCACGACCCCATTCTCTCTGGCCCAGTTAATTTCATGTTCTGAAGCTTTAAACGAGCTTTCTCCACGGCGATACACCATCGTGACACTCTCAGCTCCCAGTTTTTTAGCCTGCACCGCAGCATCGACTGCGGTCATCCCACCGCCGATAACCACCACATGCTGGCCCACTTCCACTAAAGAGAGGTCATCCGCTTGCCGGATATCCGCAATGAAATCAATTGCCTCCCGAACAGAAGGAAGATCGGGTTCATCGATCCCTAAGGCATTCACCGCATTTAGACCCAATCCTAAAAAGACAGCATCAAATTCATCTTGCAGTTGCTCTAGAAAAATATCTCGGCCCAGTTGCTGTGAACAGCGCACGTCGATCCCACCAATGGATAGCAACCATTGGATCTCTTGCTGAGCAAACTCACTGGATGTTTTATAACGGGCCAAACCATATTCATTCAGTCCCCCGAGTTTCGGATGGGCATCGAATAGCACAATGTCATGCCCCTGACGAGCGAGTCGG
Organism: Celerinatantimonas marina; assembly: GCF_046054165.1. Classification (NCBI taxonomy): domain Bacteria; kingdom Pseudomonadati; phylum Pseudomonadota; class Gammaproteobacteria; family Celerinatantimonadaceae; genus Celerinatantimonas; species Celerinatantimonas marina. The sequence continues at coordinate 207,814 of NZ_JBFNXK010000004.1, forward strand.
TGAGCCACGGTTAATCCAGCCGGACCTGCCCCGACGACAGCAACCCGTTTTCCAGTTGCTGGTGTTCGCTGGAACAATGGTTTACCGGGATTCGCAAAGTACTGATCCGTTGCAAAACGTTGTAACCGACCAATTTCTACCGGTTTCTGTTCCTGAGCCTGACGCACACAGGCTTGTTCACACAAAACTTCCGTTGGACAAACTCGGGCACACATGCCACCGAGTTCATTAGCCGAAAGAATGGTTTCAGCGGCCCCTCGGATATTGTGTTCAGCAATCCGATGAATAAACTGCGGCACATTAATGTCTGCCGGACACGCTTTCATACAAGGTGCGTCATAGCAGTAGTAACAACGATCCGTTTCAGCCATTGCTGCTGCGGCCGTCAATGGTGATGGATAATCACAAAATTTCAGTTGATAGCTGGTGCTCGGGCATCCCGTTGCGCCCTGCTTCGTCACCTTGCTCTGAGGTGAGGTACGATGATTCATATATTGCCCCTTGGTCATCTTATGGCACAAAATCCTGACCAACTAGTTAGGATTAGTCTTATTAAAGCGATATCCATGCCAACCTGACCAAATGGTCAGAAATGTTTAAAAAAACAGCTATAGCGGGGAAAGTAGTGACAAATCAGGAACAAAGGATGGAGAGGGAAATGAGGTCATGCACAAATATTGTGCTTTTTTTGCTTATATAATGTGCAAAGACCCCATTTTTGAGGCGGATTTGGTCGTTACTCCGCGAGACCACAAGTACGAAAGAGCATGGTTAACACATGTTCAACAGCTCGTTCTTGCTGCTCAGGCGCATCAATAGACGTCCCGAGTACAGCATTAATCTGAACATCAAAATCGGCATACGTTTGAGTCATCGCCCACAATGAGAAAAATAGCTGCACACTATCAACTGGCTTAATTTTTCCTTCTCGGACCCACTCGTCAATCACCGCTGATTTTTCTGCTACTAACTCTTTTAATGTGGTATGCAGCAGCCCATTGACCACTTTGGCCCCCTGCAATAATTCATTGGCAAAAAGTTTTGAAGCATGCGGCCGTTCAAAGACCAAATGCATTTTCTGTCGAACATAGGCTTCGAGAGCCACTTTAGGATCGGCATCAGGATAGATTTCCGACATCGGATGCAACCATTCCGTCATGATGCGATCCAGCAAATGCAAATACAGATTTTTTTTGCTGGAAAAATAATAATGTAGATTGGCTTTAGGAAGCCCGGCTTCTTCAGCGATCTGAGCCATTGTCGTTCCCTTAAACCCATATTGAGAGAAGGCACGCTCAGCGGCAAATAAGATTAAATTTTCATTACTTTTACGGATCCGGCCTTTATTTGTGGAGGCAAGATAGTCCTCTTCATTCGCTAAATGCAAAAGATCGGTGACAGCATGGGGTTCAAAAATATCACTCATGATTTAGATTGACCTGTATGGATGAATGGGGACAGGTTTGTTGTGCAACAAGTATAATGATCGGCAGGATATTTGACAAAGGACCAATCCGGCTTGCACCGGATTGGCAAACAATTAAATTATTTTTTCATGGCCTGTTGCCAGACGATATGAGTCATTGCACTATCACCTGGATCTTTTTTGATCACAGCGCCCTGACCACTGTTTAATAACATTTGGATAGTTCGGTGATAAGCCGTCGGTTCCAAATACCCCATTTTATCGGTATTGGCATAAGTGATGAGCTTGGCTACGTTTTCCATCTGACGAGTCTGAACGTCTAGCATGGCCGCACCCGACATATCCTGAGCCACAACAATTTTAGCGGCCTCTTCAGGATGTTTCACGGCATAATCCCAGCCTTCAAAAGTCGCGGCTAAGAATTTTGCCATTTTCGCAACATACGCTGGATCTTTCAGCTGTGGCCCTAAAGCATACAAACCGTCTTCCAGTGTCGATACGCCTTCATCTTCATAAGGGAAGGTAATCAGCTGGTCCGTTTTCATTCCGGCATCGATCAACTGCCAGTATTCATTATAATTCATGGTTGAAATGCAATCGGCCTGACCACGCAACAACGGATCAACGTTAAAGCCTTGTTTTAAAATATGAATATCTTTACCGGGAGTTAAGTGCAGTTTCGCCATCCAGTTGAAAAATGGGTATTCATTACCGCCATACCAAACGCCAAGTGTTTTTCCTTTAAGATCGGCGGGTGTTTTGATCCCTGAAGATTTTTTACAGGTCAGCATCATTCCGGAACGATTATAAATCTGGGCAATGTTCACCAGTGGAACCCCCGATTCACGGGCGGCCAACGCATCCGGCATCCAGTCCACAATGACATCTGCCGAATGTCCGGCAATCACCTGAACCGGAGAGATATCCGTACCGCCAGGTTTAATCGTGACATCAACACCGTGCTCTTTATAAAAACCTTTCTCCTGCGCCACGTAATAGCCAGCAAACTGGGCCTGTGGAACCCACTTTAATTGCAATGTAACCTTATCGAGGGCATAGGCGGTGGTGGTGACCGATGCAACAACCATCGCTGCACACGCGCTACGCAACAGCCTTTTTAATTTCGTTTTTTTCATCATCCAATCTTCCCTTATATTTTTAGCACTGCACTCAAGATGCGTTTTTAAACACCCAATAAAACCGACTACCGGGGATCCTCCCCGACCCTGTCAGGCTTTGCGAATCGCCGGATGCCAGAAAGTAACCCGACGCTCCAGATACACAAGCAACGCATAGATCACGGAACCCGAAATAGAAGCCACGACAATCGCAGACCAGACGACCGGCATATGCATCCGAGCGGCTTCAACCGAAATGCGAAATCCCAGCCCCACGGTTGGCGAACCGAAGTATTCCGCAACAATCGCGGTAATCAACGCCAGCGCAGAGTTCACTTTCAATGCGTTAAAGATAAATGGCATCGCGGCTGGCAACCGCAACATTTTTAGAGTCAGCCAATAACTAGCCGCATAGGAATACATCAATTCCTGCTCTAATTTGTTGGTCGATTGCAATCCGGCTAATGTTGAAACCAGCGCTGGGAAATAGGTCACCAAGACGATAACCGCCGCTTTCGAAGGCCAGTCAAAACCAAACCACATCACAGCAATTGGTGCGACCCCAACCAAGGGGATGGTACTGGTTAAGTTGGCCAGCGGAAGGAAACCACGCTGCAAAAAGCTTGAGCGTTCAATCAAAATGGCACTTAAAATACCCAATCCGTTACCTAACAGATAACCAATCACCACAGATTTAATCACCGTCTGCACAAAATCAGCCCAGAGCATCGCCCCGCTGCCCGTCAGTGCTTGTAAAATCGCGGTCGGAGTCGGTAATAAAACCTGAGGGACCTGTAATACCGTGACAATAAACTGCCAGGCATAAAGACACCAAAACCCAAAAAGAGTCGCAATTAATAATTGCGGAATAGTTTGTTGCTGTTGTTCCACTAAATATTTCAGCGATAAATTAGCCAGTAATACTAAAGCAATAACATTAAACCATAGCATGATGGTATTATCGGTTACCTGGTAAGCCGCTTTTAATACAAAGAAGGCACTGACAAACGTAAATAGCTGAATAACTAATACATGTTTAAATTGAATAGCAACGAAACAACTATAAATCACTGTAATTAATAAACATAAACCAGCGATCAGCGATAACGAATGAATATGGGGTGTCATTGTACTAATATCTAAGCTCAGTGATTGAGTCAGACCAAGTAATGTAAAAATAAAAGCAAAAACAATTAACAAAGCCCCAGATTTATGCTGTCTCATGCCACTCTCCTATTTCGCATCACCCAATATTCGACAAAGCTCACCACTCCAGTCAAAAATAAACCCAGTAATGAAGCCACCACCAGCGCCGACCAAATCATCAGGGTATTCCCGTAATAAGACCCCACTAAAAGCCGCGCCCCTAACCCAGCTTGGGCTCCGGTCGGTAACTCAGCAACCATCGTACCAACTAGACCCGCAGCAATCGCCACCCGACAGGCCGGAAACAAATAAGGAAGTGCCGAAGGGAACCGGAGCAATGTCAAGGTATCAATAGGCGTCACCGCATATGTATGGAACAGCTCCATCTGTAACTTCGCCGGTGAACGCAGCCCCTGAACCATGGCAATGGTGATTGGGAAAAAACACAGATACATGGCGATCACCGCTTTCGGCAGTAACCCGGTGATCCCTAAGCTTCCCAGAATCACCAGCACAATCGGGGCTATCGCCAGTACCGGAATCGTCTGTGATGCCACAATCCAGGGCAATAACGCTCGGTCTAACATTTTAGAATGGATGATGATAATGGCTAATAAGATCCCAAGCACTCCGCCCATCACAAACCCGGTCAGCGCCGCTTCAGCCGTGACCCAAGCGTGATACAGTAAATTTCGCGGCGAGGTCACCGGCCATTGAGTCATACTGTTATAAACATCGATGATGATCTGATGCGGGGTTGGCAGCACGGGTCGAGACATATTCCAGGTCGCCGTGACCAACTGGCCAAATGACCAATCTGGAGGTAACACCCTAGATATCACCCCCTGAGCATTCATCGCAATGGCCAGTACATACCAGACTAACAGGCCAATCATCAACACAACCCCTATCGGGATACTGTGGCGACCAGCCATCCTCAAACTAATGTTCATGGTGCCCCTCCGATAATGCATCTCGCACCTGTTGTGCCAATTGGATAAACGCTTCACTGTCTCGTAAATCGGCGGTTCGTTCGCGAGGCAAAGGGGAATCAATAATCTTCACGATGCGTCCGGGACGAGGAGACATCACCACAATCTTGGTCGAAAGATACACGGCTTCAGAGATGGAATGGGTCACAAAGACTACCGTGCGCTGTTGCTCCCGCCACAAATCCTGCAACTGCTGGTTTAAATTGTTACGAGTGATCTCATCCAGTGCCCCAAACGGTTCATCCATCATCAGAATTTTTGGTTCAATCCCCAGAGCCCGAGCGATAGAAACCCGTTGCTGCATCCCCCCAGAAAGCTGCCACGGATATTTATCCTCAAAGCCGGACAAGCCAACTTTTGCCAATTGTTCTTTCGCAATACGATGGGCTTCCTGAGTGGGTTTTCGCTGAATAGTCAACGGCAACATGACATTCTCTAAAACAGTTCGCCACATCAGCAGAGTCGCAGCCTGAAAAACATAGCCATAAGCCCGAGCCTGACGAGCTTCACTAGGCGTCATATCATTCACCAGCACATCTCCGGAGGTAATCGGCTCCAGATCGGCAATCACTCGCAGCAAGGTCGTTTTACCACAGCCAGAAGGACCAATCAGCGAGACAAATTCTCCCTGACGGATGAGTAAATCGATATCAGATAGCGCATGCACCGGCTGATCGGCTGCCGGATAAATCACATTCAGCTGCTTAGCATGCACAACAGGCCGGGAAAGCTGATTCGGTTCTGGCTCTGAAGTGGATTCAGAGGTCAGAACCCGAAATGGTTGATTCATGGTGCGCTCCTTATAGTTTTATTTAATTCCTGACCATTTGGTTAACTTTCAACAAGCACAATATATGCCATGTAAAAAACAAGTCTATTTTCAGGAATAACTGTCATATTTCAGAATTAAAAAAGTGCAATCCAAATAATAAATCAGTAATGGTGCCCCATATTGATCAACTCGCTCCAACGTAGAGCAAAAAATGTTCAATTCTTATTTAGGGGGATAACGTTATATTTACCTTAAATAACTTTATATTATTGACTTGAATATAAAAAAGCCTGCTTATTCATTTAATAATAAGCAGGCTTTAATAAACTATATTTTTATTCGTTAGAAATTAAATCACTAAATTGAATATTTTTTAAGTGATTTATCAATCATTTCGATCCCCTGTGTCACTTCATCAGAAGTAATCACACAAGGAGGAACAATATGAATCCGATTTCCTGCAACAAATGGTAATAACCCCTGCGCCAGTAAATCGGCTTTAATTAATGCCATTTGCGCATCGGCTAATGGTGTTCTTTTCTGCGGATCACTGACCAACTCGATAGCCCAGAAGACCCCTTTACCCCGAACATCTCCGATCATGGCATGCTGACTTTGCAACTGCTGCAGCTGAGGAGCCAAAATTTCCTGACCAATCATCGCGGCATTTTCAACTACTTTTTCTTCCACCATGGCATCGATAGTCGCCACAATCGCCGCCATCGCCATCGGATGGCCAGAATAGGTTAATCCGCCCGGGAAATAATGATCATTGAAAAATTCACTGATTTTTTCCGAAATAATCACCCCACCCGCAGGGATGTAACCCGAGTTGACCCCTTTCGCAAATGAGATCAGATCGGGGATCACATTAAATCCATCCAGTGCAAACCATTCTCCGGTACGACCAAAACCCGCCATCACTTCATCTAAGATCATCACGATCCCAAATTCATCACACAGTTTGCGAACCCCTTGCAGATAGCCGGCGGGAGGTGTCAGGATCCCTGCAGTTCCCGGAATCGTTTCTAGCAAAATACCGGCAATGGCCTGTGGACCTTCCAGTTCGATAACCCGACGCAAATGCGCTAATGCTCGTTCACATTCCTGTTGTTCATCCGATGAATGGAATTCACTGCGATACAGATAAGGCTGGAAGAAATGTACATGCCCGGCAGCGTATTCATTCGGAATACGGCGAGGATCACCAGTGGCAACAATCGCACTCCCGGTATTGCCATGATAGGAACGATATCCAGAAAGAATTTTAGAACGACCGGTATAAATACGCGCCATCCGAATCGCATTTTCGTTCGCATCAGCTCCAGCATTGGCAAAAAAGACTTTTTTAAACCCTGCTGGTGCATGTTCAATGATTCGTTTCGCAGCTTCCCCACGTTTCAGGTTAGCGACAGCGGGCGCAATCGTAGTTAATTCCAGAGCCTGCTCACGAATCGCTTCCACAATTTTAGGATGCTGATAGCCAATGTTCACATTCACCAGCTGACTTGAAAAATCTAAATATTCTTTACCTTGATAATCCCAAAGTTTACAGCCTTTTGCTCCGGCAATAACCATTGGGTTCAATTGCCCCTGAGTCGACCATGAATGAAAAACATACTCACGATCTAATTGATAAACATGCTCGTTGGTCACCTTGGCCCCCTTCAATAAATCGATGCGTAACCCATCCCGTATCCCCCAATCATTATGGGTACGATGACGTTCGGTCACATTATTTAGTTACTCTGAGCTGTTGAGCGGTCATCGTTGAAATCGGTTCAAATCAAACGCATGTTGAACACGACCGGAACATGATTCGTCTCTAGTCGAATCAACAACTCGATGTTGTTCAGACTAGAAACAAATCGAAAGAATCAATAGAGCCAACCGATAAAAATAGATGTGTCAGATAAAGGTGTCTCGATATTTAGGGTATATTGGCTCTATGGCGTTGTGGGACGCTTCACTAAAGTGACTGAATCATCCCCAAAAGCAGGCCACATTTGCGATTTCTATAGGAGAATCACCATGAATGATGTTGTTTTCATTACCGGCGCAACCTCGGGTTTTGGACAGGCAGCTGCCTTGCGTTTTGCCAAAGCCGGTTGGTCGATCGTCATTACCGGTCGGCGAGAAGACCGATTACAAGCGTTGGCCGAACAATTAGCCCCGCAAGTCCCAGTTCATTATGCCGTGCTGGATGTCCGCGACGCCGATGCCGTTGCCGCCACAGTGAGCGCACTGCCAGAACCCTTTCGTGCCGTCAAAGCACTGATCAACAATGCCGGTTTGGCCTTATCCCCCAATCCTGCACAGAAAGTTGAATTATCGGACTGGCATACCATGATTGATACCAACGTCACCGGCCTGGTCAATGTCACTCATAGCCTGCTACCCACTTTAATTGAAACCGGAGCGGGTGCATCGATTATTAATATCGGCTCCATTGCAGGGCTTTGGCCCTATCCAGGCAGCCATGTCTACGGTGCCTCAAAAGCGTTTGTGAAACAATTCAGTTATAACTTACGTTGTGACCTATTGGGAACCGGAGTGCGAGTGACCGATCTGGCCCCGGGAATGGCCGAAACTGAATTTACATTAGTCAGAACCAAAGGGGATCAAGCGGCTTCAGATAAACTCTATCAAGGAACCACCCCCCTCACAGCTGAAGATATCGCCGAGCAGATGTTTTATATTGCCACTTTGCCGGATCATATTTGCATTAATCGCGTCGAAGTCATGCCTACTCGCCAAGCCTGGTCAGCATTTGCCGTTGATCGAGATTGATCGGTATTCCGACTCAGGGATCCCGCTATCGAGCAACTGTTGTTTCAGCCAGCGGCCCAAAGCAAGTGATGCTCCATCATCGCTTGCTGCTGATGAAAGCAGCAGATAGTGATTTCCCGATAAAATAAAACCAAATGGGGCGACGAGCCGCCCCTGTTTTAGATCGTCCGCAACCAGTGGATATGAACCGATAGCGGCCCCTAATCCATCCATGGCCGCCTGCAGACAAAAATAAAAATGATCAAAATACTGGTGATGCTGAGCTGCTTTTAACTCACTAGGGCTATGCGCCAGCCAATCTCGCCAAGCACTTTCCCGGGTACGGCTGTGTAATAAGCGGACAACCGTCACATCGTTCATCACTCGTTGCCAATACTCGGGAGCGAACACCGGCCCAACCCATTCAGGCACCAATATGTCTTGCTGATAATGTGCCGGGATCTCAAAATCATCACGGCGAATAGCCATATCAATCGGCTCATGATCCAATGTAACGGCCCCTCCGGCCGTCGACAGATGAACATCAATACCGCTCTGCTGCATGAAGTCCCCCAGTCTTGGCATCAGCCAGCGCATGGTCAGCGTCGGTTCACAAGAAACCGCCAGATGAGTTCGGGGATGTTGCCGCAGCTGATGCACACCGGACTCAAGCATCTCAAACGCCGCTTCGGTATATTGACGAAGCCGTTGTCCAAATGGGCTTAAAACGATTCCCCGACCTTGCCGCTCAAATAAGACGCCCCCCAAATAGGCCTCCAACTGTTTGATTTGCTTACTCACGGCACCATGCGTGATATGCAATTGCATCGCCGCTTGGCTATAACTGGAATAGTGAGCGGCTACATGAAACACATACAAAGCTTTGAGATGGCGCATCTGTGAATTTTTCTCACAAGTTAACGGAATAGATATCGATTATAAAATCTGAAAAGATCAATACAATAAAATCCTCATCCATTACTATTAATTCAAGGAATCGCTATGGCTTTTGCCAGCTTTGCATTATTTGGTTTACTTATTGTGATAAGCCCCGGAGCTGATTTTTTACTGGTCTTTCGCAATAGTGTTCGCTATGGGCGACGCGCGGGCCTGTTCACTGCACTGGGAATCGCATTAAGTGTCACTATCCACGTCAGCTATTCCATCACCGGCATGAGTCAGTTGATTTCTCAAACCCCTCAGTTATTTACACTGATCCGTTATGTCGGTGCCGCCTATTTAATTTATCTGGGGATCCGTAGTTTTATCGGCGCAAAACTCACACTCCCGGATTTAAAAGAAACACAACAGCGCTATCATGCCTTACAAATGCTCAGACAAGGCTTTTTATGTAACCTGTTAAATCCGAAAACGATCATCTTTTTTATTAGTGTCTTCGCGCAGCTGATGGCCGCCCATCCGGAGCAACTCCCTTTAGTAGCTCTCTATGGGATCTATATTGCACTGCTACACGGATTATGGTTTGCACTGTTGGCGCTGGGACTCACTGCAGCCAAGCTGGTGGCCTGGATTGAGCGCTTTAATCGCCAGTTAAATCAGCTCTGTGGGCTGGGACTAATGAGCTTTGGCATTATATTGTCACTCCCAGGAACGCTGTAACGAGCATCAACAGAAAAGCACATAGGCGGGTCTGGTCATACAAAACTTCGACACACATCGATGCATCTCTGTGGTCACTGAAACATCGCCATTCAAAATAACGGGAACCGATAACGATTGCCCCCACCACTTGGCTTACATGAGGCTATTGGAATATTCCAATAGCCCCGCCGTTTAAAAATCGCTCAGTTCTAAATACTGCCATCCAACGTCGTCAAAAATTGCCGAACTCGATCCGATTTGGGCTGAGTAAAAAATTGTTCAGGAGGCGATTGCTCGATCAGCTTCCCTTTCTCCAGAAAGACCACTTGGTCGGATACCGCCCGGGCAAAATCCATTTCATGAGTCACCACCACCATCGTATAACCTTCTTGCGACAGCTGCTTCATCACGGCTAACACTTCTCCCACCCGTTCTGGATCCAGTGCGGAAGTCGGTTCATCAAACAACAGGACATCCGGGCTCATCGCCAACGAACGGGCAATCGCTACACGCTGCTTTTGCCCTCCAGACAATGTAATCGGATAACTATCCTTCTTATCCAACATCCCTACTTTTTCCAGTTGCTGAATCGCGATTTCGGTAGCCTGTGCTTTGTGCATTTTTTTCACATGCAGCAATGACACCAAAACATTCTGCAATACGTTCAGATGAGGCCATAAGTTAAAACTCTGAAACACCATCCCAACACTTTCCCGAATCTTGGAGAGCTGCTTATTCGTCATCGGCTGATTATCTTCTCGAATACCAATGCGCTGCTGACCAATATAAATTTTTCCGCGTTCAGGTTGTTCCAGCCAATTCATACACCGTAACAAAGTCGATTTACCGGAACCGGACGATCCCAAAATACTGACCACTTCGCCCTGATTAATGACCAAATCGATATCCCGAAGGACTTCGATCCCATCAAACTGTTTGGATAAGTGACTGACGGTAATTGCTGCATTATCGGACATGCATAAATCCTCTTTTTTGTCCAAACACACTGAGTTTGCGCACCCCGAATTCAACGAGTAATCCCATGATCCAGTACAGGAAAATGGCCACAACGAAAGCTTTCATCGGAATAAAATAGGTCGCCTGCACACTATTGGCTGCGGCCGTTGTTTCCTGAACGGTGATGATGCACAAAAACGCGGTATCTTTCAGACAGATAATCAACTGATTTCCCATAAGTGGCAGCGCATTCATGGTCACATTCGGCAAAATAATATGCCGAAACACCTGATGATGACGGAATCCGTGTGCCACCGCCGCTTCGATCAGACCTTTTGGCATCGTAATTCGCTGCCCGCGCAAGATTTCGAAAAAGTAAGCACCGTGATATAGCCATAATGCGATCAAACCAGCGGTCTCTGCTTCCAAGCGGATCCCCATCTGAGGTAAACCGTAGTAAAGCAGATACGCAAAAATCAAAAATGGCAATGTTCTCATCAAACTGACAAAACTGATGATGCTTCGAGTTAGCCACCGATGTTGTCCTTCCAACAGGTACAATAAAAAACACCCCAGAATAAACGCCAAAATCGATGAACTTATAAACAGCGTGACAGTATTGATGAAACCATCGATATAAGTTTCTCGAGCCCCCCAGATAACAGCCCATTCATTCATATGGATGCTCCTTACACAGCCAGCCGATGCGCTTTTTTCTCAGCAACCGACTGTAATTTAACCAAAACGCCCACAATAACTATATAGATAAGCCCGGCCCCTAAAATCGGATAAAGTGGTTCATAGGTGACCGATGCAATCCGATTGGTCACTCGCGTTAAATCCACTAATCCGATAATGGCAATCGCCGGACTGCCTTTGATCAGAAATGACATTTCATTGACCAAGGGCGGTAAACTGACAGCGATAATCTGCGGCAGCATGATGTAACGAAAATAAACCCATGGAGTCATCCCACAGGCCAGAGCGGCCTCATGTTGATCGCGGGAAAAATTACGGATCGCCGAGCGCCAGATTTCAGCGTTAAAGGCCGCGGTATTCAGAGCCAACGACAAAATTGCAGCAACATGTTTTTCCAGATTAATCCCTAGCGACGGCAGGGATAAGAATAAAAATAGTACCAACGTAACCAACGGCGTTGATCGGGTAATGCTGATATACAATCCCAGAATCTGATCCACGAAAGGGATCTTTTTTTGCCGAACCAATGCAATGAGCAATCCCGTAGGAACACCGATCATAATCGAGACTCCCGAGATCCATAACGTGGTCCAGGCTCCTTTCAGTAATAATATCCAAGCATTCAGATCCATCAGCTTCATCTCCCCATTATTCATCAAACCGGCAGCTCTTCCGAGTCTGCCGGCACCTAGAACTTAAGAGGATTAATCGAGCCCAGCCAATTTGTGGAACTGGGCCACACTGGTAATGGCACCATCTGGAAGATTATCAAATGCCTGTCCAAACCATTTAATTTGCAGTTCTCGTAACCGCCCGGTTTCCTTCAGATGTTTGACAAAACCATTGAGAAAGGCGAGTAATTTAGGGCTGCTTTTCGGAACAGGCCACGCCACAAAGCCTTTGCCGGAAACCGCCTGTCCTTTAGCAAATACATTGGGATGTTTTTTCACCAAATCGTTGACTGAAATCACCGCGTTAATGACATAATCCAAACGACCATTCGCCAAGTCCGCATAGGCTTCAGGATAAGACTGATACTGAACCACTTTACCAAGTTTACCGCCGGTTTTTTTCAGCATAACTTCCAGCTCAGGAAGCCGAGCTAATAAGGCACTACCGGCTTGGATCCCCAACGTTTTTCCATTCAAATCGGCGACGCTGTTAATGCTTTTATCGCCGGCTCGTTTCACATAAAAATCCTGTGCTGAAGCCACTGGAGCGGCAAAGTTAAATACTTTCAGCCGATCATCCGTCAACAAGGCCCCGGTAATCGCGACGTCATACTGACCAGATGACACCGCAGCGAGCAGACCGGTCCAAGGCAAGATGCTCTGCTCAATTTTGAAATCATGCGTATATTTTTTTAGCTCATCCAGAATATCTTTATGAAAACCATCAGGTTTCCCATCGTTCATAAAGTTAAACGGTGCATAGTCATCTTCAGTGACCACTTTGAGCACACCGGTTTGTTTAATCTGATCTAAATCCGCAGCCTGCACCACACTGCCAGCCATGCTAAGCAACAAAGCACAAACTGCAAGCATGCCGCAGGGTTTGGTTAAACTTAGTTTCATATTTCACCTCAATGTGAGTATTAATCCGTAAATGATTGGGTCCCAATCATCGGCGTCTCAGTTCTGGTTATTTTCACTATTAATCGGAATATGAAGAATTAGATAGTGCCAATTTATCTGGAAATATGAGCCAGATGGGCCTTGAGTAAACTGGGTACAATAGTTGCATTTATAGTTAGCAAAGTAAGAATAAAATCGGGGATTGCGATGATTGAATGTTGCTTGCAAATTAATTTTGTGAAAGACCGTGGATTACAAGAGCAGCTTCGTGAAGCGTTGGTCACCGCCATTCTCGCTGGACGATTCATTCAGGATGAAGCACTGCCTTCCTGTCGCAGCTTGTCAGAACAACTCCGCATCTCAAGAAATACAGTGGCGCTGGTCTACGAAGGATTGTGTGCCGACGGCTACTTGATCAGTAAACCTCGCAGTGGTTATTACATTGCGCCGCAATACGATCCAGAACAGATGAAAGCGGAAAAACCGGTCGAGCTACCTCCAGAAAGTCAGGACCATGCACCAAATTGGGACAAACTGTTCAAAAAAAGTCCTAGTCATCTGCCCACAATCAATAAGCCATCGAATTGGATGAAATATAAATATCCGTTTATCTATGGTCAACCCGATACCACCCTGTTCCCAATGGAACAATGGCGTGAAGCGGCTCGGAAAATCACCGGAAGCATGCGGAATCATCATTGGCTTCATGATTTAATTGACCAAGACGCACCGATATTACTGACTCAATTACGAAACCATGTGCTTCCGAAACGCGGTATTATTGCCGATGATAGTGAGATCCTAATTACTCTGGGGACCCAAAATGCTCTGAGCTTGATCTCCCAGTTATTATTTCATCGACAAACACCGATTGGTGTGGAATCTCCCGTCTACCTCGAAGCCGTCAATGCATTCAGGCTCCAAAACGCACCGATTATCCCACATCAAGTGGATCAGGAAGGTCTGGTGTTAGGTTCTCAATCCCGCCAGTGTCGCTACTTTTATGTCACGCCCAGCCATCAGGCCCCAACTGGGGTGAGCATGAGTAATGCTCGGCGCAAACAGTTGTTCGAACAAGCCATCGAACACGACCAAATTATTATCGAAGATGATTTCGATTCAGATACGAACATCGAGCAACGCTCTAAACCAGCCTTAAAGGCCCATGACCGAAGTGGACGAGTAATTTATGTGAGTAGCCTCTCTAAAGCGCTCGCCCCAGGACTCCGGTTGGGCTATATCGTGGCGCCCACGGAGCTCATCGATGAGCTCCGCTCTTTACGCCGGTTAACCTATCGTCATCCGCCTTCGTACATTCAATATCAAATGGCTTATTTTCTATCTCAGGGCTATTACGAAACCTTCCTGAATCATTACCGGGAAAATTCGGCCTATCGCTGGGGACTCTTAAAACACGCTCTTGATAAACATCTCCCTCAGTGTCGCTATATTAATACCAAAGCCACCGCTTTTTGGGTTGAAGCGCCTCAAGAAGTCAATACCCAGCATTTAGCATGGCGAGCAGCCCATCAGGGTGTCCTTATTGAACCGGGGATTAATCATTTTCTGGAGCCTTCGGCTCCGAATAATTTCTTCCGGTTGGGATTCCATGCTATCGCTCCCGATAAAATTGAGTCGGGGATCATCACGCTGGCCCAAGCGCTGGAGCAGGAAATAGCCAATCACCGAAACCAGTAGTCTTACAGGTCATGTAACGCCGCCTTCTATGTTTCTATATATAGAAGGCTCATATTTGTGTGCATCAATTTTAACCCACTTCCTATCGCTTGCTGATTTTGATTGAGGGAAGCGACAACGCTTTCAGATCAAGCGAACAGCCATCGAACAACCATTCACGCGATCATTCCCATTTTGACATCAGTCATAGGGAAAGTGATCCAGATAGCAAATTCTGCAAAATTTTTATGCTCCAACACGGTCTTTTTTTTAGGTAACCGATTTGAATACCGGGTAGTGAATTCTATCTACATAATTATTCATATATAAAACCGATGCCCGTTATTTTATGCAGTTTAAATCACTAGAATCATCATTTAGTTTGGCTCAAAAAAATTTATCAGTTAAAAACTCTGTTAAAAATGTCACAAGTAGCAAATTAATCGTGCTAAAAATCATTCTTTGGCATAGATAACCCCTTTAAATGACTGTGATTTAACATAGATACATTCTTGATACAGATAAACCGAACATCTGACAATCCAATATATCGGAACACCCCTATAGATAAAAAAATCTAATGCGAAGCAATGAAATTTGATCGTTTGAAGCAGACCTTATCGATCACTACTATGAAGCTAATTTCTTAGAGAGGGGGAATCCACTATGACAACTCAAATCGCTCGCGTTGAACAGCGTAATCAAACACTGAAAAGCTTCACTTTGAAAGCAGTTGAATTACTCAATAGCTGGCATGAACGGCATCGTACTCGTCAACAACTCGCCAGTATGCCTGACTATCTGTTACGTGACATCGGATTAACCGAGCAGGATCGCCAACAAGAATTAAATAAACCTTTCTGGCAATAATCCGTACGCTTAATTCGGATTCATCCTACTTATGAAAACGGCACTCTTCAGGTGCCGTTTTTGTTAATCCCTGCTAGTATTCCCACCATTCATCGCTATCTCACACCATCATGACTGATTTTCCATCACCCTATAATTTATTAGTGATTCTCGGCCCAACCGCATCGGGTAAAACCGGACTGGGGATTGAACTAGCCCGGCAATATCAAGGGGAAATTCTATCTGCCGATTCTCGACAAGTATTCAAAGGCATGAATTTAGGTTCAGGGAAAGATCTCGATGAATATGCGGATGTCCCTTATCATTTAATTGATCTCGTAGACCCCGGAGCCGATTACAGCGTCTTTCATTATCAACGCGATTTTTTCTGTGCCTATACACATCTTTGTCAGCGGGGAAAACTGCCGATCATGGTCGGGGGAACGGGCTTATATATTGATGCCGTGATCCAAAACTATGCATTAAAAGAAGTGCCGATCAATCATTCGTTACGAGAACAACTGGCAACGCTAACTCTTGAACAGCTGCAAGAACAGTTGCTCCAACTTAAACCCGAACAGCATAATCAAACCGATCTACTCGTTCGCCCTCGGATTGTGCGAGCGATTGAAATCGCGCTGGCCGATCAACATCCTTCAGAGCCCACTCCGACCTATCCCACGATTGTGCCGCTTATTTTGGGGATCCAATGGCCTCGGAGTGAACTTCGTCAGCGAATTACCGCACGGCTAAAACAGCGCTTTGAATTAGGCATGATTGAAGAAGTAGAAACGCTCCACCAGCAAGGGATTGGCTATGATCGACTAGAGTTTTTCGGCTTAGAATATCGTTTCATTGCACACTATTTACAGGGCAAGCTAAACTATAACGATATGTTTCAAAAGCTCAACTCGCAGATCCACCAGTTTGCCAAACGGCAGGATACTTGGTTTCGGAAAATGCAGCGGCGCGGCGATCACATCCACTGGTTGGATGCCCATGAGGATCTGCTCTCACAGGCTCAAACCTATCTGGATCAGTATCATTTTAAATCACCGTTCAACCGATAATATAAAGCCATAATCAGGTGAGCACTGAGCAACAGAGCGGCCGCGACCGTAACAAACAAGGCCATCCAGCGATAAACAGGCGTTTGGTTATCGGCAAGCCACAGCGCTATCAGGCCAATAACCAACAGCAGTGTATTCAATAAAATACATTGGCGACAGCGTCCCAATTTGGCGAGGAACCAGTCTGATGAACAAGCTCGACAACTCATATTTGTTTCAACCCGAATTTGTCATACCGGATCATGTTAACACAATCCTCTGTTTTGGGGACTCCAATAGCTGGGGATACAACCCCAATAATGCGCGTCAATTGGAGCATCCTTGGCCTGTTTTATTGCAGCAGATCTTAGAACAATATCAACTGAAAAATGATAGCCAGTGCGGAAGAACCATTTATGCTTCACTCCCAGCCAAAGGATTAACGTGTGGCCAAGCCGCTTTTACTGAACATACCACAGCCCATACCCTGCTATTAATGATGTTGGGCACCAATGATCTGTGCTGTGACTTTGCTTTGAGCCCGGTACAAATTACAGAACAGCTGGCACAATTGGTATCCGGTTGGCCTACGCCACAATTAGTCATTATGGCACCGGCGCCCATGACAACGCTCTCGCCATTATGGTATCCCTATTTTGCCGGACGAGAAGAAGACTCATTTATACTAGCCAATCACTATCAACAACTCGCCAAACAGATCGGATGCGGTTTTTTTAATGTCGGAGACATTGCAACACCGGGTCAGGATGGCATTCATCTCTGTGCGGCGGGTCACCGATTGCTAGCGCAAGAACTGGCTGAATACCTGTTGCCGGAATCAACACCTCCCTGTCCAAATCTCCGGCTATCCTCATGATTCGGGCTCAAAAAGCTCTCTCGCAGTTCACAGCACACCGGACTATTAGATACAAAAAAACCATATGCCAAACATGACATATGGTCTTCCACGATGCAGGGCCCAACGCTAAATTGAGGCCCATTTGACACATATCGTTGAATACATCTAAAAATAATTTTAGATGTCGATTAGAACTGAATATCGCCTTTAAGAGTGGCAACCCAAGCATTGGCGTTATGGCCGGTTCCGCCGGGGTGATTCAAATATTGAATTTCAGGACGGATAGCAATGTAATTGGTCACTTGGACTTTATAATAACTAGCGAAGACAAACTGATCCGTTTGAATAGGTGTATTGGCAGTCATCCGATCTAAATCAGCTAAACGATCACTAAAGTGTAGATAAACGGCCCCAATGCCCCATTTATCTTTAGGACGGCATGCCAATGGGCCTTTGAAAGTTACCCCCGCAGCGAGTGACCGATCAACATTGTTAATATCTTTATCGTTGACAGTTTCATAAAGATATACATTCAGACCACGACTACTATCGCCACCAAAGGTCATCACCTGTTGATCGGCTAAAAAGTAGAATCCTGATTTACGTGAATGATTCTTGCCACTATGATAAATATCCTCACCACCGGCAGTATCCCACCAGTAACCGATTTTATAGGTTCCGGGCATTCCACCGATTGTTGGCGTCCAGCCAAATTCAACTGGCAACGTGATCCCATCGGTACCGGATGGATTCCCAAAGTTCCACCCTTGACCATTTTCCAACCAGCCTGGGTTATGTTGATAAAGACCGACTTTAGCATACCAGTCTTTGACGAATTCATATTTTAAAGTGCCCGCCCATTGACTGATCGGCCAGTTATACAATGAGTTGAAGTTACCGGATTGCGAACCACACAAGCCCAAATAAGCGAATTCACACTGGAATGAACCAAACTCATCACCAAATGACATACGGCCCAGTTTCATCTCCAACATATTCTGCAAGAAGTCTTCTTGATAGTAAAATTGGCTGATCCGAGTCACACGTCCCCGACCATAAACTTCCAGAGATTGCATCTGATCGCCAAGACCCGCTTTATCGTTAATATCTTGAGCCTGTCCACCACGATTCACCAGAGAAAAATGGAAGCTGGCATGAGGTAATCCGATCAATTTATCCAAATCGAACACCATACCCAGAGCCGTCTGGTCAACATAACTATAAGCGTGATCATCTCCCCCGCTTAAGTTACCGCCGGTTTCAAATGTATACCCGAGATTAAAATCGAACCCTGAATCGTGTAGCTGACTTCGCCACCCCAACAAATCACCCGTCAAATAATTATCGGCGGAAAAGTCGGCAGCCCATAAAGGAGCACTACTGAGAGAAGAGAATAAAGACGCAGCAATAAGTACTTTTGTTAATTTCATATACAACCCTCTTATTTTATTAACAAAATATCGAACAACACACGCTGTGATAATGCGGCTTCAGAATAACTCCAAAAAAGTTCCTTTAGACCAATGAGCTGTAACTTTTTATCCTGAAAATATTAGTTAATTTCATATCTGTGATGTGTATTATATTTTTAAAATTATTTTGTTCTAATTTTTTCATTAAATTATTCAATTAATTGCACTAAATTGTTATCAACCTGCACAAATTAGTTAGACTATCTATTTTTTGACAAATAACGGGGAAAACGCCTAGCCATTTTAAAATAAATAATCTGTGATCAAATATAAATAATTCAAATTCATAGCCACTATACTCGTATGCGCCAACTAGCGATTTCCTTTCCCAAGCGAGCGCTCATCATTACGATCCAAACGGGAAAATAACCCACAGAGGATCTACGCAGAAATCATTCATTTATCCGATGAATAACACTGGACACTCATCCACTCTTGCTCCTACGATAACCGCAGATCTCACTAGAAAAAGGATGCCTTATGATCATTCCGTGGCAGCAAATCAACGATGATACACTCACCAACTTACTCGAATCATATGCGCTGCGGGAAGGTACTGATTATGGCGAATACGAATGTCCGCTTGAGCAAAAAGTAGCAGAACTTCGCCAACAACTCGAAAAGGGTGATATAGTCGTCGTTTATTCAGAATTACATGAATCGGTCACGCTGATGCCGACTCAAGTTTTCAACGCACAACATACTACCGCGAAGGATTAGTTTAACGCCCGTACCACGTATTTGCATAGGGAAGATTTATGTCTGCAAAACATCCGATTATCGCTGTCACAGGTTCATCCGGGGCCGGAACAACGACAACCAGCGACGTATTTGCGCATCTGTTTCGGCAACTGCGTCAAAAGGCGGCATTTATTGAAGGGGACAGCTTTCACCGTTTTACTCGTCCCGAAATGGATGTATCCATTCGAAAAGCCAGAGAAGAAGGCCGTCATATTAGCTATTTTGGTAGTGAAGCCAATGACTTTCAGTTGTTGCACGATTTTTTTCAACAATATGGCAAAGATGGAACAGGCCGTTACCGGCGTTATCTACATACATTTGATGATGCTGTCCCTTATAACCAAATGCCCGGTACTTTTACCCCTTGGCAGGAACTGGCCTCCGATACAGATCTTCTCTTTTATGAAGGCTTACATGGGGGGGTCGTATGGAATGACATCGATGTGGCCCAACACGTCGATTTACTGATCGGCATGGTTCCGATCGTCAATCTGGAATGGATCCAAAAACTGATCCGAGATACCACTGAGCGGGGGCACTCCCGAGAAGCCGTTCAAGAATCGATCGTACGTTCGATGGATGATTATATTAACTACATTACCCCCCAGTTTTCCCGGACCCATATTAACTTTCAACGAGTCCCAACTGTCGACACCTCCAACCCATTTAGCGCTAAAAGTATCCCTAGCGCCGATGAAAGCATGTTGGTGATCCGTTTCCGGGGATTTAACAACATTGATTTTCCCTATCTATTACAGATGATCGACGGCGCATTCATGTCCCGAATCAATACCGTCGTCGTTCCCGGAGGGAAAATGGGCTTTGCAATGGAACTGATCCTGACCCCGATACTGCAACGCCTCATTGAGACGGGGACCGTCAACTAAGCATTCTCAGAATCGAGTTTTAATTCATAACTGTGCTCGATAGGACAATGTTTCCCAAGCATCAGCGCAACGGAACAATATTTTTCCATGGATAAATCGACCGCTCTGGCCACTTGCTTTTCACTCAAATCCCGCGGGCCACTCACGACAAAATGAAGATGAATATGAGTAAAAACGCGGGGAGCCGATTCCGCCCGTTCAGCCGTAAGTTCAACCTGACAATCCGTCAGTGGCTGCCGCGCTTTTTTTAAAATCGAAACCACATCCACCGAGCTACAACCACCAACCGCCATTAACACCATCTCCATCGGGCTAGCGGCTCGTTGGCCACCATTACCATCGATGACCATCGCGTGTCCCGATTCCGATTCACCGATAAACTGTAAATCCCCGGCCCATTTAACGGTTGAATGCATAGCGATTTTCTCCATGATGAAATTTTTGACAGACCAGCATAATGCAGGGGCATGATAAACACCAGCAAATCCCTTATAATTCATCCAACTTCGAGAGCCATACCAAAAACTCCACGACTGAAGAAAAAGCCACTTGCAGCAATATAATAAGCCGCTTATGCTAGGAGCTTGATAAAGGAATAACTACCGCAGCATATTGTTTGTTTAATATATTCATTCATATGCTTAAATTGGAAATATAGAGGACTATCTATGGTACTCGGAAAACCTCAAACAGATCCCGTGTTGGAATGGTTCCTATCACATTGCCATATTCATAAATATCCCTCAAAAAGTACCCTGATCCATGCAGGCGAAAAAGCAGAAACCCTGTACTACATTGTGAAGGGCTCAGTCGCTGTGCTCATCAAAGATGATGAAGGCAAAGAGATGATTCTGTCTTATCTGAATCAGGGTGATTTTATGGGAGAGCTCGGTTTATTCGAGGAAGAAGGGCAGGAGTCTGTCCGTAGCGCCTGGATTCGAGCTAAAAGTCCTTGTGAAGTTGCTGAAATTTCTTATAAAAAATTCCGGCAGTTAATTCAGGTTAATCCTGATATTTTAATGCGACTTTCATCTCAGATGGCTAAACGCCTCCAGATCACTAGTCAAAAAGTTGGAAATCTGGCATTTTTAGATGTGACAGGTCGTATTGCCCAAACGCTGCTCAATCTGGCCAAACAGCCTGATGCCATGACCCATCCTGATGGCATGCAGATTAAAATTACCCGTCAGGAAATCGGCCAAATCGTGGGCTGCTCTCGGGAAACTGTCGGTCGTATTTTAAAAATGCTCGAAGAGCAGAATCTGATTTCAGCTCATGGCAAAACCATCGTTGTTTTCGGCACGCGTTAAATCACTCCCAATCATAGTTATATCAGCACTACGATAACGACTGATATCAACAGCGATATCTCTTATTTGTGATATCGCTGTTGAGATTACACTTCTCTTCTGGCCGATTTGGCTAACTCATCACGAACGTTCAACAGATTCTAATGTTGGCCGAAACATTTCAAATTGTGTTTCCTGACTGAGACTGAAATAGGTTGATGGGCCCCCTGCTCGCAAAATGGGCTCGGCTTTAAGCATCTGGAACATTCCATCTTCAAGCAAATCCTGTGCGATATAAACACCGACGACTTCACCTAACACCAGCCAATAATCGGTCGCAACTTGTTCGGCATTATTAAGGCGGATCAACTGCGTTAACCGACATTCAAAAGAAACTGGAGATTCAGCGACCCGAGGAGCTCGAACCAATTTAGATTCGGCCACAGTTAATCCGGCCAGCTCAAATTCAGACTGCCCCGAAGCAATTGGCGCGCTACTCAGATTCATCTGTTCAGCTAACGATTTAGTCGTCATATTCCAGCAGAATTCACCGGTTTCCTGAATATTTTGCACACTATCTTTCCATCCGGCACTAGAAAATCCAATGATAGGGGGTTCCCCCGCAAATGCATTAAAAAAGCTATACGGAGCCAAGTTATCGACTCCGTTTGCAGACCGGGATGAGATCCATCCAATCGGACGAGGTGCAATGATGGATTTGAAAGGATCATGTTTAAATGGGTGTCCCTTAGCGGGCTCATAAAACTGCATAGCTGAAGACATAACATGTGCTCCCGACATGTGGAGAAACGAGGAGCTTTCAGCATAACACTGACCCCAACGGGATGAAAAGGCAATGACGACGATAGCCAGTTCTATCTAACGCTTCACTCTTTTACATAAAAGAAAACCCCGGAGCTGCATCACCCCGGGGCCGAACAGATGTCGGACTTATTGAACAGAACTGCGAATATAATAATCAAATGCACCTAATGCGGCTGTCGCCCCCGATCCCATCGAGATGATGATCTGTTTGTAAGGACTATGCGTCACATCACCCGCGGCAAAAACCCCCGGCAAAGAGGTCTGCCCCTTCGCATCAGTAATAATTTCGCCTCGTTCAGTGAGTTCAAGCGT
This sequence comes from Celerinatantimonas marina, assembly GCF_046054165.1. Classification (NCBI taxonomy): domain Bacteria; kingdom Pseudomonadati; phylum Pseudomonadota; class Gammaproteobacteria; family Celerinatantimonadaceae; genus Celerinatantimonas; species Celerinatantimonas marina. The sequence continues at coordinate 230,829 of NZ_JBFNXK010000004.1, forward strand.
TCCTCGCAACCACTCACTATTCGGAACCAAGCCGATTTGAACAAAAATCCCGGCGACCTCCAACTGATGAGACTGCTGATGCACTCGATCCGTATATTGAAGCCCTGTAACCCGCTGACCATCCCCCAGAACTTCACTCGTTGCAGCTTGGGTAATAATCTCAATATTAGGCATCGAACGAGCCTTTTTCAGGAGTACGGCATCGGCTCGCAGCTCTTCGGCAAACTCTAAAACCGTAACATGTTCAACGATTCCAGCTAAATCGATAGCCGCTTCAATCCCAGAGTTTCCTCCACCGATCACCGCTACTTTTTTACCTTTAAACAAAGGGCCATCACAATGAGGGCAATAAGCGACCCCTTTTCCCCGATACTCACGTTCTCCCGGGACATTCATTTCGCGCCAACGAGCGCCGGTTGCAATAATCACAGACTTACTCTGCAATGTTCCACCATTTTCGAGTTCTAACTCGATTAATTCATTTTTAGAAAGTTTGGCGACTCGCTGCGTTTTCATCACATCGACATCATAACTCAGCACATGTTGCTCAAGACTCGCGGCCAATTTAGGGCCATCCGTTTCTGGGACAGAAATAAAGTTTTCGATAGCGTTCGTATCCATAACCTGACCGCCGAAACGATCGGCTACCACCCCGGTCCGGATCCCTTTTCGAGCAGCATAAATCGCCGCAGCAGCCCCAGCTGGGCCTCCCCCAATCACTAACACATCAAAAGGGGCTTTCTCTGATAATTTCTGAGCCTGTTTTTCACCCGCCCCGGCATCCACTTTATTCAGAATTTCAGCAAGCGTCATACGCCCTTGACCAAACTCTTCCCCATTCAGATAAATGGTCGGCACCGCCATAATATTACGCTGCTCGACTTCGGCTTTAAATAAAGCGCCATCAATCATGGTACTGGTGACCTGCGGATTCATATGAGCAAAAACGTTCAGAGCCTGAACCACAGTAGGACAGTTCTGACAGGTCAACGATGCATAAACTTCAAAGTGCAAACTCTGATCGATCGATTGAGCTTGCTCAAGCACTTGTGCATCTTCTTTTGCTGGATGTCCTCCCGCCTGAAGTAACGCTAAAACAAAAGAGGTAAATTCATGCCCCATCGGGATCCCGGCAAAGCCGACCCGGGGGACTTCGCCCTGTGGCGCAATTTGTAATAAAGGGGTTCGACTTCCACCTTCGATAATCTGGCAGGTAATTTTGTCAGATAAGGCACTCACTTCCTGTGCTAACGAGACTAACTCTTTAGCTTTTGCTGACTGATCAGTCGACACAGTAATTTCTATCGGATTGGTGATATTTTGAAAATATGTGCCTAATTGTTGTTTTACATTGGAATCTAACATCGTATTTAACCCGTTTACTGTGTGACGATAATAAAGTTCAGTGGTTTCGGGCAGAACCAGCTCTGCCCGTATCGGCTGATTTAGATTTTGCCGACTAAATCCAGTGAAGGCGCTAAAGTCGCTTCACCTTCTTCCCATTTAGCTGGGCAAACTTCACCAGGATGAGAAGCTACATACTGAGCTGCTTTCACTTTACGCAACAAATCTTTGGCATCACGACCAATACCTTCAGCGGTAATTTCCATCGCCTGAATGATACCTTCAGGATCAATCACGAAAGTCGCCCGATCAGCTAGGCCTTGATTTTCCCGTAATACACCAAAATTATTTGCGATGGCGTGAGTTGGGTCGCCGACCATGGTGTATTGAATTTTAGCAATAGTATCCGAAGAATCGTGCCATGCTTTGTGGGTAAAATGGGTATCTGTCGAGACAGAATAAATTTCGACACCACGTTTTTGGAACTCTTCGTAATTATCAGCCAAATCACCTAATTCAGTTGGACAAACGAAAGTAAAATCAGCAGGATAAAAGAATACGATTGACCATTTGCCTTTCAAATCGGCATCAGAAATTTCAACGAATTCACCTTGTTTAAAAGCACTAGCCTGGAATGGTTTAATCGGTGTGTTAAGCATGTCTATCTCCTAAAATGAAACATCATATTTATCGAACAAGAGTTATCTTAGGAGATATCATTAATTGTTGGAAATTGTTAATACCTTTAATAATGATAAGGCAAACCTATTAATAGGCTTATAAAAAATAGGGCTTTTGCCCTATTCTGTCCCTCCATCATTTACTTTTCAGCCATGGGAGAAGCTAATGGAATTGCGTCGTCAACCTACATGATGAACATTTGTACTGTCAAAAATCTTATCTGCTGAGGCTTCAATAAATCCCTGATACAACCGTCCGTGAGCATCCGGATAACGCAACGCAAACTCATAAAAACAGGAAGGAATCGATGCTAATTGATCCGAAAACTGAACCTGAGCATGATCCGCTAATGTGGATGATTGTTCCAAAAGAGCATAAGCATCCCCTTTGATCAATCCCCCACTACGATTCAGACTAAATCCCGCGTCTTGCAGCGTTTGATTCACGTCATCCAGAGAATTAAACCCTGCGAGCGCATTCACGCTAACCGTGAAATGATTAGCTCGATACCCAAAAGCAGCCAACCAAGCCGCATATTCACTTTCAGCCAGCAACATTTGATAATCATGAAAACTTAACTGCCAGGGCCGTCCTCGATACAGCGCATCACTCTGCCGCATAAAACCGGGAGGAAGCTGCTGATAGAGCATGCCAATAATATGTTGCGCCGCCGAAGAAAGTTCAGAAACCTTCAATTCACTAATAAATACTTTAGGAACCGCTGGATCAGGGTGTTGAAGATGACGGGCTCGTAATTTCTTAATCGTAAAATCATAATCCCCTGCATACTCATAACCGAGCTGAATAAAATGCGCCCCGAGATCTTCTAAACCTATATCCGGTAATGCATAAGTTCGAAGGGCAATATGATCATTCACGATCGGTTGACCTCGACCCAATAACGCATGAATCGACTGAGCACTGGGTGTAATCTCAACATACTGCTGCCACAAATGTTCAAATAGAGAATCAAGTTCACTCACTCTCATAACGCACCTCTGTAGGCCAACCGTGATCTTATGTTGAGTATATCCAGTGCTCATCCAAAGCATCTGAAAAAGGCCACGAATCGTGATCTTTATCACGTGAGAGCTCGCGGCCTGATCTTATCCTTCTATCATAGCTGCCATCGAATCTATCCCCATTTGATGGCAACATATTCTCCTGTTAAAAATGGAAATCTACCTGAGAGCGGAATAAGTGCCGCATCGCTAAATGTTCAGTATTACTGGCCCGGTTTCGTCTTTGTACCGAATAAAAAGTTTCCCAAACAACATGTTTAAAGGGAACAAATTTTAATCCCCAGATCCAGCCCCGGGTATCACTCAACATCGAGGCCCATTCATCATCATGTGAATAATCGCCATAACGCTCAAAATCAATATATCGGGTATAAAGTCCGTAGGAGCCAACCTGATTTAAATTAGCTTCTTTATAATCAATACGATATTCCTGACTGGTATTATAATGATCGGCGTTGGTTCGAACATATGTGGCATTGAGCACGATGTCCTTAATAGGATGGGCCTGAAATTCAATCGCAGCTAAATGACTCATTTTTTGTTCATCATGATGGTTGTCATTGGTTGCATAGGTCACACTAGTCGCGAGTTTATCCATTATATTCCCGGTCAGATTCACACCTCGAATATTGGTTTTAGAACCATTCGGCATAGTGACCAACGCTCCCTGGCGAGGTCTCAACCAAAAGACCTTCCCGTTCCATTGAGGACGGAGATCATAATCGACCTGGATCCCATCCGCTGCATGCCCAAAAGGCACATTCTGAAAACCGAGTCCCCACCACTTTGTTCCTAATGCAATACCTATATTTTCAGGACGCCCTTCAACCCAAATCCGCTGAAAAGTACCATCCTGATCGTCACTCCCTTCATCACCACTGCGCCAGGACTGGTGAATCGTATACCCTTTACGGGTTTCACTCTGAAAATGGGCTTCCCAGTTTTCAGAAACCTTCATTTTCCCTTCTAAATCCATATAAAAATGTCGGTTATTGCTTCCGGCACCAATTCCATCGGGATCATCGTGATCATATTTAGCCCGGAAAAAACCAAATAAGGTGATACTTTCCAATTTATCCTTCAATGACTGGTACTGGGAGGGGGTAATTGTCTCACTCGGCGCGGGTTTAACCGACGGCTGCTGAGCCGATAACTGAGCCAACTTTGTTTCATACTCCTGTCGGAGTTGCCTCATCTTACTAAGCTCTTCCTCATATTGCTGTTGAACTTTAGCCATTCTATCCAACTCAGCTCGGATCACCTGAGTCGACGCCATCGATTCAGCTGCGGGCTCACTAGCCACCGCGAGTCGAATCATTGAACCACCCACGATAAATGGACTTATAAAGCTCGCAATAACTGCGGCCTTAACACTTCGTTTTATTGCCATAGTAGTCTCATCCTTTCACTACGTAAGACTTGCCGCCATTGCATCCTCTGTGATGGATCGCCTTTACAATACCCGTTCTGCACCGCTCAGCGATAACGAACTCTCGGTTATAAAACCAACATCAGCTCCGATATAATCGAAACAAATGGAAACCGGTTTCCATTAAAACTTATAAAAACCCCTTCCAGAGTTACATTATTCTGGCTTCTAACAAGTAATTGCAATCCATAAAGCTTGCTAATGACTGAACAAGTTCACTTCATCTTGATAAATCGCCATCAGAGCTTAGGAAATAAATCGGTTATTAAATGTGCGCAAAAACACATTTTACATATTGAAGTGAAAATTTTGGAAACTGGTTTCCAAAAATGTGCGCTGATCAGAAGATTGGCTTCAACAAACGAAGCACTAGAACGACAATGACGATAGAAATAAACGCAGCCTGAAAGGCTGCGTTTACCCGACCAACTAGAACGGTAGGCCCGGAGAGAAGTGCTCCGGTAATTCAACTTGAGTAGACTGCATCGAAGCCACAGGATAAGCACTATAATCAGCCGCATAATAGGCACTGGCTCGATGGTTTCCGGAATCACCAATCCCGCCGAAAGGCGCGGCACTTGAGGCTCCGGTAATCGCTTTATTCCAGTTCACGATACCTGCTCGGCTCCGCTGATAAAAATCATCCCAACGTTGGGCATCGTCACTCAGCAATCCCGCCGATAAGCCATATCGTGTATTATTCGCAATCGCGATAGCCTGATCCCAAACCTGATACCGAATCACTTGCAATAAAGGCCCGAATAACTCTTCATCGGGAATATCCTGAACCCCTGTGACATCAATAATGCCAGGTGTCACCAATCCTTTATTCGGATCCAGTTGTTTTAAAGTCAGTAATGATCGCGCCCCTTTCGCAACGAGTTGCTGCTGAGCTTGAACCATTTTAGAAGCAGCAGTCGCCGAGATCATCGCCCCCATAAATGGCTGTTCAGGCGCATCATATTCTCCTACGGCTATCTGTGCCGTTACATCAAGCAATCGCTCCAGAATGGCCTCACCCTGTGCAGACAACGGTAAAATCAACCTTCTGGCACAAGTACAACGCTGTCCGGAAGAAATAAATGCAGATTGCACGATCGTATGCACCGCCGCTTCAATATTCTCAACCTGATCCACTACCAGCGGATTATTTCCTCCCATTTCCAGGGCTAGAATTTTTCCAGGATGGGCTGCAAACTGTTGATGTAACAGTTTTCCGGTCGCAGAACTCCCTGTGAAAAATAAACCATCTAAATCAGCGTGCGCCGATAATGCTTTACCGGTATCGATTTCGCCCTGTACCAGATTTAAAACACCATCGGGAAGCCCTGCTCGCTGCCATAACTGAACAGTCGACTCAGCGACTGCGGGAGTCAGTTCTGAAGGTTTAAATACCACAGCATTGCCAGCTAACAACGCCGGCACAATATGTCCGTTCGGTAAATGTCCAGGAAAATTATAAGGACCAAAAACGGCCACCACGCCATGCGGTTTGTGACGTAAAACCGCCGTTCCGGCTGCCGTATCCTGCGTCTTTTCACCAGTTCGTTCTCGGTAGGCTTGCTCAGAAATGGCGACTTTCCCAACCATTGCCGCCACTTCGGTTCGGGTCTCCCACAACGGTTTTCCGGTTTCCTGAGCAATTAATAATGCCAGCGATTCTTTATTCTCAAGCAAGAGTTCCGCAAATTGTTTCACAATGGCTAAACGTTCATCAAAGCCCCGTTGCCACCATTTAAACTGGACTTGTCGGGCCGCTTTTACCGCCTGTCCGACCTGCTCAACTGTCGCCGAATGACCTTCCCAAATCACTTGGTTTTTTGCCGGATCAATCGATTGGAACAAATGCCCCTGCCCCTCAAGCCAATGACCGCCGATAAACTGCATAATAACTCCTTAATCGAGATGACGGCCGACTTAACGTAAGGCCACCAGACGGATCGCATCACCATCAGAAACTTTTAATACCTTCGCGGTATCACTACTGAGGGTTACTTCTGAGCGATTCTTATTGATATTCACTTTAGCAACACATGCTCTAAAGTGATTAATGCGGCAGTTACTAATTAACTTTTCTTCGCCCCCGATCACATCACCAATCACCACCGATAACTGCTGACTTTCCCGGATACTCCGAATATTTTCTAATGAACATTCAATCGTCGGACCCGCATCAAAAATATCGACATACCCTCGATTACTAAAGCCTTCACGTTCAAGTAACTTTAATGCTGGCACCGTTTTTTCATGCACCTGACCAATAACCGCCTGAGCTTCAGCCGATAACAAATTGACATAAATTGGGTGCTTAGGCATGAGTTCGGCAATAAATTCTTTACGGCCAACCCCGGTTAAATAATCGGCAGTTGGGAAATCAACACTGAAAAAGTGTTCTTCAAGCCACTTCCAAAATGGAGAACGCCCTTGTAGATCCGAAACACCTCGCATTTCTGCAATCACCAGTCGGTGAAATAACTGTGGAGCCTGAGCCATCAATAAAAAACGGCACTTCGATAACAGCCGCCCGTTATTTCCATGCCGGTGAGATTCTTTCAAGAACAGCGTACACAGTTCCGTGACCCCGGTATAATCATTGCTCAACGTCAGTGTCTCAACAATGTTATACACATTCAGACTCCGTGAAGCATGGACAACTTTCCCTAAATGATACGTGTAAAAAGGGCTGCTCAACCCCACAGCCGCTTCGATTGCTGTCGTGCCAACGACCTCTCCGGTCTCACTATCCTCAGCCACCATCAGATAATAATTATCAGGATGATGGACTCGATCATGAGTGAATGATTGCAACGAATGACTAATTTTTTCATGCAATAAAGGCTCATCAATCGGTAACGAAGTAAATCCGATCCCCGATTCATCCGCCATAGCCAACAGTGCTGGAAAATCACTTTCCCGGATTGGACGAACGACTAGCATATAATTTCCTTAAATATTAATCTGCAGCTATCATGGCCACAGCTTGCTCGAACCGAGCTAAACCTTCTTCGACATCCTCCCGGGGGATAATCAGCGACGGTGCAAATCGAATCACATTCGCGCCAGCCACCAGCACCATCACGCCGGTTTCAATGCCAGCCGCTAAAAATTCCCGAGCCCGACCTTCATATTTTGAATTAAGCGCAGCGCCCAGCAATAATCCTTTACCCCGGATTTCATCAAAGACATGGTATTTATCATTAATTTTAGCCAAACCTTCGCGAAACCACCGCTCTCTGGTTTTAACGCCATCCAAAACTTCTGTCGTATTAATCAAATCAACGACAGTTCCGGCAATCGCACAGGCCAGAGGATTGCCCCCATAAGTGCTCCCATGAGTACCCGGTTTAAAATGTTGGGCAATCTCGTTAGTCGTCAGCATCGCAGCAATCGGGATCCCTCCACCTAATGATTTAGCTGAACTGAGAATATCTGGAGTCACGCCCAGTCCCATATAGGCATACAGTTCACCCGTCCGCCCCATCCCGGTCTGAACTTCATCAAAAATGAGCAGTGCATGATGTTGTGTACACAGTTCCCGAACCGTTTTGATAAATTCAGGTGTTGGTGGAACAATCCCTCCTTCACCTTGTAGAGGTTCAATCATGACCGCACAAGTATCGTCATCGATCGTCGCTTTAAAGGTTTCAATATCATTATAAGGGATATGCGTAATCGCACCGGGTTTAGGTCCGAATCCATCCGAATAAGCGCTTTGCCCACCGACGGTTACCGTGAAGAAAGTTCGACCATGAAATCCCTGATTGAAGGCGATAATTTTATTTTTCTGTTCACCAAATGTATCAAATGCATAACGACGTGCCAGTTTCAGACAGGCTTCGTTGGCTTCTCCACCGGAATTTGCAAAGAAAACTTTATCGGCAAACGTGCTATCGACTAACTTTTTCGCCAATCGCAAGGCCGGTTCATTCGTCACAACGTTACTCAAATGCCAAACTTTATTGCCCTGTTCTGTGAGCGTTTTCACTAATGCCGGATGACAATGACCAAGCGCACTAACGGCAATTCCTCCTGCGAAATCAACGTATTCGTGATCATCCTGATCCCATACTCGGGAGCCCTGCCCCCGAACAGGTATCATAGCGGGAGGGTTATAGGTTGGAACCATCACCTCATCAAATAAAGCCCGATTAACCTCGATAGACTCAGTCATTATTATCTCCTTTAATACCGACGATCCTGCCATCAGATGCATCCTCAAGGTAAACCATCGGAAACAGAATCTGGATTATTCCAAAAAGAATTTAGTTTGTCTTTGGGACAAAATCCCCATCAAACCAAGAAAAATTGATGAATAGTCATTCTACTTGCATAGATCTCCTATCACATCATATATACAAAAGATTATTCCCTTATAAATTACATCTAAATGAATAAATATTCACATATTATTCATTCCAAACCTTACTATTTATTTCTTGTATAAAGGCTTAATCGTTCGATTTATTCGTCTTTAAGAAGTTATCGAGCAGCATCAGACCCGACTCAGTGAGGATACTTTCTGGATGAAATTGCACCCCTTCGATGGGGAGCGTCCGATGTTTTAGCCCCATGATCAAGGGCTGAGCTTCCAATTCATCATGGCACCAAGCGGTCACTTCCAGACAATCAGGGACAGAAAGAGGATCAACCATCAGAGAATGATAACGGGTGACTTCGAGAGGATCGGGTAGATGTGCAAACACACCTTGTTGATGGTGGCTCACCAAGCTAGTTTTACCATGCATGACCTGAGGTGCATGAATAATGTGCCCCCCAAAATATTCTGCAATACACTGATGCCCTAAACAAACACCAAGGATCGGAATACGCCCAGCAAAGTGATCAATCACAGCCATGGATATTCCAGCCTGCTTGGGCGCTTTCGGCCCGGGAGAAATCACCAGATAATTAGGTGCTCGCTGCTCGATTTCTTCAAGTGAAATCGCATCATGTCGATGCACCTCAACAATTTCACCAAGCTGGCTAAAATATTGATATAAATTGTAAGTAAACGAATCGTAGTTATCGATGATTAGCAGCACTGCATTTCCTGCCTGACAAGATCATACCCATGAAGGGGAGCCCCTTCTATATCATAGAGAACCACTTTACCCCGTTTGTAAAAAACTGTCATGTCATGCACGGCGATTGATCGCTGACATCCACGCCAGCGATCAACCCTTTGATCATAACGTCAATGGATTGCATGTTCAGATAACCCTTACCATTCTCTGAACAATCAAACACCTGCATCTGATCATCCCTGTTACAGGGTATTATAAGTTCGAGTCACTTTGGCTAGATAATTTCGGGTCTCATTGTACGGTAAATTCTGCTCCAAATGCTGATAAACCTGCTCAGGAGTCATTTGGTTTATCCGATTAAATGCCGACGATAATTTTGTAGACCCATTTGGATTAAAAGCACGGGCAACATTGCCGGCCCCCGTATTATACGCGGCAATCGTACAGTACATCCGGCTCCGGGGATCTTTAATCTTAGCCAGGTAACGACTATTCAAAATATGCAGGTACCCGCCACCGTAACGCATATTCACCGGGCCGACAAACAGCTGCTCTTTTGTTGGTTTCTGATTCTGATGATATAACGTCTGATTTACATCGAGCCCAGCCGACCCTGGAACCACTTGCATTAAACCAAAAGCAGGAATCGGAGACTGTGCCATTGGGTTAAATGCCGACTCTTCTTTCATAATACTCACAATCAACTTTGGATCTAACTGATATTGATCCGCAATCTGCTGTGCCTGAGCCATATAGGGTTTAGCCCGCTGCCATGTCGAATTCTTCGGCAAAGGGATCACCAGTTGATGAATCACCTGATTGGAACGGGTTTTGATCGTGCGCTGCTGAACATCTGAAGTTGATAACGCTTTTCCTTGTTCCTGCCCAACCAAAGAGGCTAATAAACTTTCTGATCCGGATTGAGTTTCAGGAACCTTGGACTTATCAGCATCATCGGACTTCAGCAAGGGATCCGTTTGTATCGTCTGTTTCACGGTTTTCTGAGAAAGAGAGTCAATCACTTGCTGTGCAGTGGGTAATTTTTCACCTTCCAGCGCTTCAACTCGAATTTCATTTTTCCCATAATCGAGAACCGTTTTAACACCGAGCTGTTTTGCATACTGAACATATTTTTGCTTATCAGGCAACTCCGTATATTCATGCCAGCGCGCCTCAAGCTGCTGTTTAAACTGCTGATACCGCTGCTTATACGTTAATTTATAAGTCTGATACTGCTGTTGTTGTTGCTCAAGCCAATGCTGATAGGCATCTTGCGTCTGCGCCAGAGCTTCATGAGAACAGGAAAACGCTATCAGCGTTAAAGGAACAAGAATATAGGTCCATTTCTGCATAATTAAAAAGGGCCCGCAGGCCCTCTCACTAGTTGAGTTGTTGACGCACTTTATCCAGTGATTCATCAGCCTGAGCTTTTAGAAACTGTTGATAAAGTTCCGGAGAATCTTTTTTGGTTAATGCATTATTGACTAACTGATTCACATTTGCATCGTAGTGCTGCTTGTCCATGCCCACCAGCACATACATTCCACCACTCGGACTTATCTGGGTTCGATAGATTTTAGAATTTTCCAACGTCATTGCAGATAACGATTTTTGGATCCGTTCTACATTGTCACGGCTATTCAACGCTGATGTTGATACTGCATCTTTACCGGTAACTTGCTGATCGGATTTATTGTCGGTCGTCAATCGTTGCAAACGCCCCTGGATCAGTTGAGAGAACTGAGCGGCCAAACGATTTCTCGCTTCAGTCGCGGCCACATCGGTCATCATCCCGGGACCACTTAATAATTTCCGGGAATACCCTACCGCCTGCAACTCAAGTCCTTTCACAGGCTGTTCGCACACCCATCCCGGAGCAGAGTGTGAAGGTGCATCAGGATAATCACATTCACTATAATCCAGGGTTGTTTTCTGGCTACAACCGGTGATAACTAATACACCGGCTGAGATAAGAAGAGCGGATAACCTCGTTTTCATTCGTCTACTCCAAGAGCTGTCATTAAATATACTTAGTTCATAATATCGCTAACTAAAACTTAAATACATCAATACTATTTTTGATCGACAATTTTTACCTGTTTTTACAGTTTATTGCGCTAATAATGATGAGAGCGACATACAATGACCCAATATTTCAAATTCACCATTTAGACATTTACCATGATCCAACTGAATCACATCACCAAATGTAATTTTCTGAATGAGCTTCTTATCCGTTACGTCGACATAAGAACCAGTATCATCGATCATTGAGGTCATGACCCCGGAACCGATCAAGACTTTTTCAGTTCGGGTTTGCTGTGTATATTCATTATAATTTTTCTCAATTCTATAAATATTAACTTTCAGTTTTGCTCTGGCGCCTTGAATTTTATTCATCGTCGTCCGGAATAATGAATCATCCCCATCAATTTTGTCTCTACGTCCGATAATATAAGCAGGGGGTGTTATATCGTTCAACGTAACCTTAACCCCCCGTAAAATCGCATCTTTCACAGCTCCACTTTCCAATGATCTTTTTAGGCTGGTATTCGGTGCGCAATTTGAATAACGAGTTTCCGTCGAACGAGAGACACGTCCATTAAAAGTATAGGTATTAATTAATTCCATCGATGGAATACGATAAGCTCGAATACTCATTGAAGCATCGCCACTGTACTGGCACTTGGCCGGAATTACGATGACGTTCCCTTTTTTGTCTTTGTAGACCCGCCGTTCAACAAACTGCCCATTACTATTGAGTGTGACTAACCGAGGCATCATGGCGATGTCTGCAATATGAGGCCCAGAGCCGTCATAAATCCCTTTTTTCTCCGCAGCAACCAGTTCTGGTTTCAGCTTACTGGCTAATTTCCTATCCAGAATGGTGTTCCCGGAATCCATAAGTTGTTGGGTCAATTCATCATAAGCCTGGGTCGTATAACGATGTTGGGTGGCTCTATCGGCTACATCAAATGGCGTAACCACGATTTTTTGTCCTTTAGATTTCATTTGTGCTTGTAACTGCTCGGGAGTAGGTGCGGTGCCTGAACCGGCCGGCAGATCAACCTTTCGATACCCATCTGTTGTAATAGGTAGTTGCGCACATCCAGCTAATACACCCACCACCCCGGCAATGGCCAGTAATTTTATATTTTTCATCCTACAATCCTAATCCTGATCTAAACCGAAACTTTTCCATAATCCATGTTTTTGAATATATTCAGCCGCTTTAGCTGAAGCTGCCTTATAAGCAAAAGAGGTGTTGGTTATCGATGAGCCCTGCACAATCCAATGTTGCTGACTCACCAACCCATGGGCGTCTTTTAGTTCCCCATAAAATTCAAGCGTTGCAACCTGCTGATCAAATATTTTCTGATAATCAACTTTGGTATGATAGGAGAGCTTAAGATCACATGATGAACAACGAACAACTCGCAATTCCTGTTGATTTAAGAGATCGGTAACCTGTTGACTAATCGCTGAATTATCACCATCGACCCCAACCTGAATGGGCGTTTGTCGGATCAGTTGTTGCAAATCAGTCCACAAATTCGAAGTAGACTTACGATTCAATAATGCACCTAGCTGCAACGCTAATACATCGGCCTGTTGAGCAACCGGTAGCGTAGCCCGGGCATTCATCCACCAAGCGAATAATGACTGTGCTGCTTCTCGCTGACGAGCCTGCGTTACTTTTTGCGAGAGTTCCTGATACTGGTTGCGCCAAGCTTGTGCTAATGCTTGTCTATCCAAACGAATCAGGACCCGTGTGATATGTGCTGAAGAATCAACGACTCGTTCTTGAATTTGGAAATGACTGAGATCAGTATTTTGAATCGATGAACGGATATTGCGCTCTGCATACTGCGCATAGTAGGTATTCGTTTCGGTGGTTTTCACCGATAGTTGTGAAGAGACTCTGGTTTTTAATTTTCCGGCAATATAAGTTAATGCCTGCTGCTGGGCAATATCTGCATTAGCGCCTTCCCCTACACCATACATCCACTGCTCTGAATCAACGGGCGTATGCGTCCACCAATCAGGAATCTTGGCCGAAAACAGGGAAGAACATCCAGAAAGTACGACACAAAAACATAATGTAATAACGCTTCTCATCACTATAATAATTCCTGGTAGACGTATTAAGTATTCTCTAATAGTGACTATCTTTTAAGGATGTCTTTAACCTGATTACATGCGATTAGACACCCAAAATCATATCTATTCAGAGAAACTAAGAATGATATGAAACATTAGCGATGACAGTTATAGACTAGACAACATATTTACAAATACCAGGCACAACTGGATACATCGAAATGTTTATAGCCTATCAATCCATCTTGGAAATTGATCCATATCAGAAAGAAAATGCTTATTACTATAAATATAATATATAGGTTACTCAATATGATAAGTATTGAATTAATATAATTAATACTTTTTTACTAAAAACCTAATTTCTAATTATAAAGTTTGATATAGAAATGAATTTAATAATCGGCTAAAAATGATGACTCGTATTTATTATAAATAACGATTCACTGCATCATTATTTATGATCATCTCTAAACCTAGCCATACTTAATTCAGGGCAAATACAGACCTGTTTCACTCATTTTGAGCCCCCGCTGAATACTCCCCATTCTGCGATTTCTTTCACAGGCGGTTGTTAACTCGCCCCCACTCCGAAATAAACACCTCAGCGGAGGTGTTTCAATGGAGACGACTTTCCCGAAGATCCGATCGATTATGAATGATAGTGACAATACCAGACAGATTCAGCGGGTTTATCCAAAAAGAGTTTGAATAATCGTGAGACGATCCGCACTCCAGTCCGGTTCACTCTCAGTGATAGGGATACCATAGTTATAACCATAAGTCATGCCCAGACTGGGACATCCCGCCGCTTTAGCAGCCAGAATATCATTCCGGGAGTCCCCCACCATCAGCATTTGTCGAGGCCGAAGATGAAGTTTATCCAAAGCATACTGAAGTGGATATGGATCTGGCTTACGTTTATCGAGCGAATCCCCGCCTAACATGATCTCAAAAAAATGACTCATATTCAGTTGTTCAAGAAGCTGAACGGTAAACGCATAAGGCTTATTGGTGATGACCGCCATTGGGATACGTTGCTCAGAAAGCCATTGGAGCGCTTCGATGACCCCTGGATACGGCCGAGTCTCAACACATAAATTTTCAGCGTATAAGCGATCAAAACGAGCCCGAGCATCCTGATACAATGTCTCATCTAAATTCGAAGCAATCTGCTCCGAGCCGGATAGTGCCCGTTTGACCAAAACTTCTACCCCATTACCCACCCAGCTCTTAATCAACTCGATTGGATAAATCATACGATCTAATTCTTTCAACATTAAGTTAATGGAAGAAGCTAAATCGGGGGCACTATCAACCAGTGTTCCATCCAGATCAAAAGCAACTGCTTTTAATGTCTCTGTATTCATACCCGCTCCAAAGCATCGCGCATTGACTGAATCGCTTGCTGATAATCAGGTTGGTTGAAAATAGCAGAACCCGCTACAAAGGTATCTGCTCCGGCTTTAGCGATCTGGGCAATATTGGCAGCCGTTACACCGCCATCAATTTCAAGACGGATGTCTCGCCCGCAAGCATCGATGCGTTGCCGCACTTCAACAATTTTATCCAGAGTCGAAGGGATAAATTTTTGCCCGCCAAATCCGGGGTTCACAGACATCAACAAGATCTGATCGACTTTATCCATGACATAGTCCAAATAATGCAAGGGAGTCGCCGGATTAAAAACAAGTCCACACAAGCATCCGTGTTCTTTAATCAAAGACAGGGAACGATCAATATGTTCAGAGGCTTCCGCATGAAAAGTAATAGTTGTCGCCCCAGCCTTGGCAAAATCAGGAATAATCCGATCCACCGGTTTAACCATCAAATGCACGTCAATCGGTGCTTCAATCCCATAATTACGTAATGCCTGACAAATCATGGGGCCAAAAGTAAGATTCGGTACATAGTGATTATCCATCACATCAAAGTGAATTTGATCGGCTCCTGCTGCTAATACAGCCTGGCTCTCATCCCCCAGTCGGGCGAAATCAGCAGATAAAATAGATGGGGCAATATGGTAAGGCATTTTCATGGGGTCACCACTAGAAGGAAAAAGAGAAAATATATTAGCGCAACTTAGCCGACTCAACCAAATATGCAACCGAATCAGTCCGGGGCTGAGCGGGATATAAAGCCAGCAACTCATCCACTTTCACCCGTTTTTGTCCTTTACGGCTAATCGTTCGCCGAACTTTTAGAGAACTCAGCTGAGCCGCACTATAAATTTTTCGGGTAAACGCAATTTCATGGTTACTAATCAACACGGTAGCACCACGTTGATGGCTCACCAATTCAGCCAACTGTGCTAAATGCAACTGCTGGCCTTCATTAAATCCACCACTGGTATAACTGGTAAAACTGGCCGTGGCCGTTAAAGGTGCATAAGGGGGATCACAGTACACAACATCCCCTGTTTGCACTCGGTCAAAGGTCTGTTCATAACTGCAACACACAAATTCAGCTTGCTTAGCCTTCTGAGCAAAATATTCAAGCTCTGAAGCTGGAAAATAAGGCTTTTTATACCGCCCAAAAGGGACATTAAACCCGCCACTTTTGTTATAGCGACAGAGTCCATTATAACCATGACGATTCAGGTATAAAAATAACAAGGAACGATGGTAGGGATCCTGACTTAGATTGAATTCCTGACGAAGCTGATAATAACAATCCGCATCATTAGTCTCAGTACTGAATAAATGCTTCGCATCATCGATGAACCGCTCCGGATTATCCTTAAGCAGTTGATAGAGATAGATCAAGTCAGCATTGATATCGGTTAATAAATAACGGGGATAATCCGTATTCAGGAAGACAGAACCGGCACCAATAAAAGGCTCGATTAGTAAATCTCCGTCAGGCAGGTGGCGTCGAATCGCATCAATTAAATGATACTTACCACCAGCCCATTTTAAAAATGCTCGGTTCTTTATCATTACGTCTTCAGAATG
This sequence comes from Celerinatantimonas marina, assembly GCF_046054165.1. Taxonomy (NCBI): domain Bacteria; kingdom Pseudomonadati; phylum Pseudomonadota; class Gammaproteobacteria; family Celerinatantimonadaceae; genus Celerinatantimonas; species Celerinatantimonas marina. The sequence continues at coordinate 247,384 of NZ_JBFNXK010000004.1, forward strand.
GTCAGTGACTAATGTTGCAGCTCAAACTGAACCTGCCTGAATGATTTAATAAGGCTTGCCTGCCCTTTAGCTTTAAACTGTCGCTGTGCCTGTAATGCAGCAGAACGCACGGCATAATCACCACTGATCACTTTATACAAAATTCGGCTACTGCTCTGGAACGGATAAATCCACCCATTCAATGATGATTTTTGAACAAATTCCTGCGCTGCCTGCATCGAACTAAATGCCCCCAATTGCAACGTGTAGTGATTCGCTGGTTTTGCATTCAATACACTTTGGGTATCCGTTGCAACATTAGAGGTCACAGTACCGGTTTGTGGTGCGATCTCTGCGTGGACTCGCTGAGGTGTCTGAGCCACGGGGGCCGCCGCAGAAGTTATTTCTTTAGCCTTCGCAACGACAGGTGAAGATGGCGATTTAGCCTGATCCGTTACTTTTGCTTTAGGCTGAGGCGCCGCTTTAGGCTGAGTTGGCGTATCAGACGCGTTCTGCTCCTGAGCTTTGACTAACTGTTCGACAACCTGATCATTAACAACAACCCGTTTTTGACCCACTTCTGGAGCCGACTGAGTATTAATCGACTGCTCGGTCACCGGTGCAGGCAAAGACTGCGTTTGATCTTGATCCTGGGGATTACTCACGGGCTGCGAGTTATCTGAAGGTTGAGTCGCCGCCTGATCTTGCTTGGTCGGTAACACGACCGGAATCGAAACATTCGCTTGCCCACTACTAGCGGATACCGAAGGCGATGAAGCAGGAGAATGATTATTAAGAACCTGTACTAATAGGCCGGCTACTGCAGCTACCAATACCACAATTCCTCCCCAAACAAGGTATGGCTTGCGCTTTGGTGCTTGTTCATCTGACATGATCGCTGCTCCTGAAATAATTTGCTCAACAATTTGACAAATTGCTCCGGGGTTCCCCAAAGCACTTTCGATTCGTTGCTCCACAGCAGATTTATTCTCAACGCTGGCCTGATAATCAGCCCGCTCAAATAAACTCTGAGCCAATAATGAGGCTTCATCCGAAGTTAACGCGGGGATGTCGATCTCCAAAAGCTGAGGAAATCCCGGATAAGTTTGCTGTGCTAACTGGCGAGTACTCAGTGTTGAAAATAACACAATATTCAGAGCATGCTGATAATTCTGCGGATATTTTTCGATAAGCTCAAATAATTCGCTAAAAAATTGCTTCGATAACCGTTCTGCCTGATCGATCACTAATAATAAAGGAACTTCGGAAGCCTCGAGGTTTCGAGACAAACTATCGAAAAGAGGATCAGATGGGTTAAACAGCGGATCGCTCAAAAGCTGCTGTAATAATTGCTCCCGTAACAGCTCATCATTACTTTGAGAATCAACCGATAACCACGCCTGATTGGCAAAATCGGCACTATCTAACAAACTTTCCGCAAGCGCTGACTTTCCGGCCCCCGGTTCACCATGCACGAGCAATATATTGGACCCAAAACGAACCTGAGTTTCTAACCGCTCCAAAAGCATTCGCTGACTGGGCAGTTGAATCAATCGAGAGCGATCATTCATATCCGTTAACGCAGTGCCTGTAAAACCTGTTGCATTTGATCTCGACCGAACTGACCGACTAACTCAGCCGAACCAATCGCTGTCGGCAAAATCACCCGAATTTTCTGGTTCAGCACTTTTTTATCGCGCATCATATGTTCCATAAAATCATCCAGTTCCATCTGTTCTGGCGGTAAGACCGGTAACCCGACACGCTCAAACAACGCTCGGATCCGAGCCACATCGGCTGCAGTAATCAAACCTTGTTGCTCCGCAGCAATCGAGGCCATAACCGTTCCGGCAGCCACCGCTTCACCATGCAGCCAATTACCATACCCCTGATGCGCTTCAATCGCATGACCAAAGGTGTGACCTAAATTGAGCAACGCACGGATCCCTTGCTCTTTTTCATCTTTGGCCACCACTTCAGCTTTAATTTCACAACAACGATGCAACATGGTTGTGATCACATCGGGTTCAAGACGATGAATCGCCTCTAAATGCGTTTCCAACCAGTTGAAAAAATTTCCATCATAGATAATGCCATATTTGATGACTTCAGCCATCCCAGCCCGATATTCTCGTTCCGGAAGCGTATTCAGGCAATTAATATCCATAACCACGGCCTGAGGCTGATAAAAAGCCCCGATCATATTTTTACCCAGCCGATGATTCACCGCTGTTTTACCGCCAACCGAAGAATCGACTTGGGCCAACAAAGTCGTCGGGACCTGAATAAATGGAACACCCCGTTGATAACAAGCTGCAGCAAACCCAGCCATATCACCAATCACACCGCCGCCTAGCGCAATAATCGTCGTATCCCGGCCATGCAGTTTTTCCAGTAGCGCGGTATACACTTGATCAAGGATCTCAGCATTTTTATACTGTTCCCCATCAGGTAGAACCACAACATCGACCTGATAAGCGGCCAACGTGGCCTGTAACGGTGCGAGATACAACGGTCCAACGGTTTCGTTAGTCACGATCATGACTTGCCGAGAACGGATTTCTCCCGTAAAAAAATCGGGCTGACCTAACAGGCCGGGCCCGATTGATATAGGATAACTCCGTTCACCCAATGCAACGGTTAAGCTTTCCATAAGCGAACTCAGAACCCTAATAGTTCAATAATTTGATTAGCCACTGATTTAGCACTCTGATCATCGGTGACGACCCGGTAATCAGCGATTTCTTCATATAAAGGCATACGTTCTTGCGCTAATTTTTCGAGTTTTTCCCGCGGATCATCACAATTTTGCAAAAGTGGTCGACGCTTATCACGCTGAGTACGAGCAAATTGCTTGTCAATAGATGTTTCAAGATAAACAACAATGCCTCGAGCGGACAACCGATTACGGTTTTCTTTGCTTTTAACGCACCCTCCACCCGTGGCCAGGACTAGACCTTGTTCCTGGGTCATATCATCTATTACTGCTTCTTCACGAACGCGGAAACCATCTTCACCTTCGACATCGAAAACCCACGAAATATCAGCACCGGTACGGCGCTCAATTTCAGTGTCTGTGTCATAAAACTGCATATGCAATTGTGAAGCTAAGTGACGACCAATCGTGCTTTTTCCCGCACCCATTGGTCCGATCAAGAAAATATTACGTTTTTCAGCCATGTCTCTACATTACAAATCTATTGCGTCAATTCTTCTCCCGCTAAATAGCTGCGGAGTACCGTCGTAACCAACCTTCTCATTTACCCAAAGATCAGGTGCGCGATTATCTCAGCTTGCGGACTGTTTTGGCAACCGGAAAATCAATACAGACCTCCATTTAGCCATTTACGGATGAATTAACTATTTTTGGGGTCACAAAGATCAATAATTCGCTCTTTTCAAGCGTAGTAGAGCGATACTGAAAAAGTGATCCGATGGCCGGAATCTCACTTATCAGCGGAACTTTATTGATCATCTTTTGACGTTGTTGTTGATAAATACCACCTAACACGATGGTTTCACCATTATTTAATGATACCTGAGTCTGTATTTCTTGGGTATTAATCGCAACCGCACGCCCTAATGGCGTTTGAACCGCATCACCTTCTGTATCCTGAGTAATTACAAGATCTAAAATAATTCGGTTATCCGGCGTAATCTGTGGTGTTACTTTCAAACTCAGAACTGCTTTTTTAAATGTCACTGAAGCTGCGCCACTGGATGCAGATTCAACATACGGGATCTCTCGCCCTTGTTCAATATAGGCCGTCTGCTGATTAGCCGTCACCACCCGAGGGCTTGCAATGATCTTTCCTCTATTCTCCTGCGCTAAAGCCGAAAGTTCAAGGTCCAGAGCCGTCCCTGAAGCAAGTTTTGCAAATTTAAATGCAACGCTGCTGGTTGCCTGCGCGACCGGAAGTTGGACATTGAATCCTCCTTCGGTGACATCCCCATTGGCATGCCCTCCGACCTGCCACTGAACCCCAAGCTCACGGTTATCATCTGTTCGAATCGTGATCATTCTGGAAGCAATATCCACTTCTCTTACCGGCTGATCCAGCACCATTATCAACTGTTTAACTTTTTCAATCATAGCCGAATGCGCCTGGATAATGATGGTATTTGTACGCCCATCTGCGGCTAAAGATGCATTAGCCGCTAACTGATGATGCAACGTAGTTTGAATAATCTTCAGCAATTCAGCCGCTTTGGCATACCGAACTCGGACCGTTACACTATCAAGACCTTGTAATTGCTGAGCGGTTAATTGTTCTTTTAATTGCTGTTGACGCTGAGCCAACACTTCATCGGTCGGGCGGATCATCCATACCTGATTACTCTTCGTCAATGTTAACCCAGCCGCTTCAGCAATTGCCTCCATCGCTTCATCCCAGCGAACATGATGCAAAGTTAAATGCAATGTTTTATCCGAGGGAATATGGAGGATCATATTTTGCTGAGCCAAATCAGCCAGCCATTGTAATAGTCGTCCACAAGGTGCCTGATGTACCTGCAACGATACAAACGGATCTGTTGTGGATGTTGGGTAGGTATACCGAATCTCAATTTGCCGATGTGATACTTTCAAATAGGCCTGAATAGGTCTAGCGAACTGCCACTGCAACTGATCTGTGGCAACCCATTGCATTTGGATCGCTCGATTTTGAAATGCTTTCAACTGCGAATGATCCAATGCTAACTGCGGGAGATATAACTGTAATTGATGTCCATGGGTAGATAGCTGATAATCTATCGGACTCTCATTAAACTTCAGCAAAATATTATTTTTAGAATAGTGAATACTTACTATCTTTAGTGATTTATCGGGATATGCATCGCCAGAAATAACGCCTCGCTGAGTTCCTCCCGTTCGGGACGGAGATAATGGAACAGCAGGCTGAAAAGGATTTCGTTCCACCGCTACACTACGGGTAGCAAAAACCAGTAACAAAGCACTCATCCCCACCATTATCATTTTCATTATTTATTCCGAATTAAATGTAATCGTAATGTCAATAATTGCTGATTTGGTGTTGCCGGCCGGGTTTCAATTGTGAGTTGCTCAAACTGATTCATAGGTAAGTTCGGATAATGCGCCAATAACCAGTGAACAACTGGCCAATATTGGACTGGCCACTGCGCCACCATTTTACCGTCGGGAGCATGACGCCAATACTGCAAAGGAAATGGGAATTGCTGAATAAACCGTGACCATTGGAATGAGGACTGACCAGAGGCCGATGACGGCTTAAAGCGCGCTGTGCGCAACATCACTTGCCGTAACTGTGCGCTCCACCGCTGCTGAGCCCGATATTCTTCCCCCCATCGTTGCACCGCGAATAGACAACATAACCCACAACACAACAGCAGTACTCGTTGATACTTCAAAAGAAAATTCATTTAAAAGTGACCTCAAATTGTAATTGAAAACGGATCGGGGCGGAATTCTGGGTCGTGGCTTCTAAAATCCGACCATGACTTAACCAAGGAAGTTGATTTAGAACGCGTACGATTTGAGTGATCACAACCATTGAATCAGCCCGCCCTTGTAGGTGTAATGTCTGTGATTGAAGAGTGAGTCGCTCCAAATACACGCCTTTGGGGAGCAGTGATGCTAATTGCCCTAATAGCTGCGCCCATGCTAATTGAGGTTGTTGGAAATCGACTGACTGATGCTGCTTTTGTTGCAGAGTCCAAGCTCGCAAATGCTGCAGATAACTCTGACGTAATCGAGAGGTTTGCCGATGCTGCCACCCTACTTCAGCCCATAAACCTAAAGCCAGAATAAAAATCAGGACCAGCGGTAGAGCATGATTCGATACCGATGTCTCTGATTCAGATAAACGAATAAAATTAAATCCATTCATTTCTACAGTGCCAGCGCCGCACCATAGGCCATCCAATGGCCATCATTTTGGCAACATAAAGAGGTCATGATCTGCCATTGAATCGGCAACGAAGGCAGAGATACATCATCACAGAATTCCGCCTGACTACAACGCACCTGAATAATTGTCACCCCCGGAAACCGAGCTAAAATCGCCGCTAAATTTGCCAAATAATTCTGGAGTGACAACGCTGATGGATCCGGTAAAACCTGCCAATCCAATAGCCGATGCTGCAAAAATAGCCCAACTTCCAATTTCGACTCAATGTGAGCAACATATAACTCAGCAAAGCGTCCGGGCATGGCGGGTTGCTCGGCCCACCAGGCGCGAGCCAGTCCATATATAGCCGCATCCAAGCGGGTCAAAGACCACTGACACGACTGCGATAAAGCTTTCAATATGCCTTGCAGCTGCCCCGAGATCCAAGCATAACGATACAGATGTTGCCCCGGATGTCGAATGTCCGGTGCCAACCCGATAAGTTCCAAACAATCATAATCACTCACCGCGACACCATGCTGTCGACACAGAGCGGCACCATTTGTCATCTCAATGGATTGAGACCTCGGCAGACTAATCACGCCCGTCTCAATCCAAGATTTCGGTAAACTTAATGAAACACGCCCATGATAACGATGGAGCTGTTGCTGCAATTGATGTAATCCATCCGCTAAAACCTGCGGCGAATGACACAACGATTCGACCGAAAACTGAGAGGTTTCCAAATTGATTGCCGGTAAAAACCGACGTCCATGAGGTGATAAATATACGGCCTGTAATTGGGAAGCCCCCAAATACAGGCCCAGTCGATTCGAATTTCCAGAGCTAAGCTTAAACATAAAAAGACAGCACAATGGCAAAAATAACTATTGATTTAATTATCAATATAAAATTAATTCCGGTCGAATACAATAAATAGGGTCGAATGATGGAGTCACTTCCTTATATAATTGAGCTTAATCGGGCAAATTAGGTATCCACTATCAATGAAATGGCTAAAGCGTCTTCTGGGCGTCATGTTATTCGGAGTCGTACTCGGTACAGCAGGAATCGGAACCATGTATTTATATGTGTTACCCGAGTTACCTGACGTCAGTGCTCTTAGGGATATACAATTACAAACACCGATGCGAGTTTATACAGCTGATGGAAAATTAATCTCCCAATTTGGCGAGAAGCGCCGGATCCCATTGGCCATAGACCAAATTCCACCGCTGATGAAAAAAGCATTTATTGCCACCGAGGATTCTCGCTTCTATCAACACCCCGGGATTGATCCCATTGGGATTGCTCGCGCGGCCATAAATCTAATTTTAACTGGTCGCAAATCACAAGGTGCCAGTACCATTACTCAGCAGGTGGCTCGTAATTTCTTTTTGACCCGAGAAAAAACTTACATTCGTAAAATCAAAGAGATATTTCTTGCTCTACAGATCGAACATATGCTCACCAAAGAGGAAATTCTGGATCTGTATCTCAATAAAATTCCATTAGGTTATCGTGCTTACGGGGTTGGCGCGGCGGCTCAGGTCTATTACGGTAAAGATGTTCAGGACCTTACACTGCCCCAAATCGCTGTGATTGCCGGGCTTCCCAAAGCACCATCAGCACTCAATCCCTTAACCTCTCCGCAGCGGGCCAAAGCGCGTCGCAGTGTGGTTTTAGGGCGAATGCTCGATCAAGGATATATCGACAAAGCGACCTATGAACAAGCCAATGCAGCGCCGATTACCGCCAGTTATCATGGGGCGGAAATCGAAGTTCATGCGCCATATCTAGCTGAAATGGTTCGTCAACAGATTATCGATCAATATGGTGATGATGCTTATACCCGAGGTTTGAATATTTACACCACCGTCCACTCAAACCGACAGTTAGCTGCCGAACAAGCGCTGCGTAAAAACCTGTTGGATTACGATATGCGCCACGGATTTCGCGGACCCATCCAAACTTTATGGAAAGCAGGTCAATCGCCTCTGCCACGGCAAAAAATTATCGATAAACTGGCCGAACTACCTAATTATGCTTATCTAAAAGCCGCGGCAATTACTGCTGTCGACGAGCAAACAGCCAGCGCTATTCTAAAAGGGGGCAAACCCATTCAGCTCGATTGGGATGGTATGAAATGGGCCCGTCGCTATTTAACGGATAATCGTCAAGGGGAAGAGCCTAAAACCGCACACGATATTCTATCGCCCGGGGATGTGGTCTGGGTGATCGATCAAGGCGATGGCCAACATGATCAACTATCTCAACTCCCAGATGCTAGCGCGGCCATCGTTGCCTTGCGTCCGTTTGATGGCGCCATTCAAGCTCTATCAGGCGGATTCAGTTATAACCGCAGTAAATTCAACCGAGTAACGCAAGCCAAACGCCAGGTTGGTTCAAACATCAAACCCTTCATCTATTCCGATGCATTTGCCAGTGGCATGACATTAGCGACGCTCATCAATGATGCGCCGGTAAATCAATGGGATCAGTCCTTAGGGGTCGCATGGCGCCCTAAAAACTCGCCACCGATATACAATGGACCAACCCGACTTCGAGTGGCATTAGCCGAATCGAAAAACGTAGTTTCAGTGCGATTAGTCCGAAAACTCGGCTTAACCAGTGTCATTAATCATCTGGAAAAATTCGGTTTTCAGGCGGATGAGCTGCCGCGCAACGAAACCATCGCTCTGGGTTCGGCCTCTTTAACACCGCTGCAGGTGGTCACCGGATATGCCACATTCGCCAATGGGGGATTTCTGATTTCACCCTATTTCATCGATCATATTACGGACCCAAGCGGCCAGATTCTATTTCAGGCGACTCCCAAAGTTGCTTGCCCAGATTGCCTCGCCGCATCCGAAGCACCCGAGTCAGCTGAGCCACAACCCGCAGATCCACTGAAGCAATGTCATGGAGCATACGCAACAGCGCAACAACTCGCCCCACAGATTATCTCCACCCAGAATGCTTTTTTGGTGGCTCAGGCGATGCACAGCGTGATTACTGGCGGAGGGAGCTGGGCACACCATACCGGCTGGAATGGGACTGGTTGGCGAGCACTGACATTACATCGGGATGATCTGTATGGTAAAAGTGGCACCACCAATGATGCCAAAGATGCCTGGTTCTCCGGCTTTGGTCCCGATCTGGTCGTCACCAGTTGGATCGGTTTTGATGATTTCAGCCGTGATTTAGGCCAAACCAGTTATAACAACAACTTAGGAAAAGATCAGTCCTATGGTGGGGAATTTGGCGCGAAATCCGCGCAGCCGGCTTGGATCGATTTTATGCGTAATGCTTTAGATGGGATCCCGGAACATCTCATTCCTACGCCTCCCGGGATTGTCACAGCCCGCATTGATGAAAAAACCGGACTACTAAGTAATGCTAACGACTATACCAGCCGTTTTGAATACTTTCTCGACGGAAGCCAACCCACTCAGTATGTCGAGCAAAATACCCAGTCGGCCGGGGGAAATATTCAGGACCAAATCTTTTAACGGCTACGACAATGATACTGGGGAAATCCTAGTATCATTGCCATTCACATAACCCTATTTTAACAGCGAATTAAGATCACAAAGCTCCGACCTTAAAAATGAATTTGATTCTGAATTAACTTACCCAGCTCATTAAAACAAGGGCGACGCACCGAGTGCATGCGATACATCAAGCTAATGGTCCGTCCTGGTTGCGGCTCAACAAAGCGCTTATAACACAATTCATGATGATCATTCTGCGCTTGAGGAACAGCCAATTCAGGCAACAATGTAATCCCGCAATCCGCAGCCACCATATGCCGTAACGTTTCAAGGCTAGTGGCTTTAAAACTGGTATCTTCTTTAGCACCCGCCGCAAAACAATATCCCATCGCCTGTTCTCTTAGGCAGTGACCATCCTCTAACATCAGAACTCGATGCCCTTTTAAGTCATCAATGGCAACCCGCTCTCGATCCCGCCATTGATGCGATTTAGGCAAAGCCAGTAATAGAGGTTCCCGATATAAATCAATGCGCCCAAAACGCTCCATATCCGGTAACAAAGCTAACACTAAGCAATCCAACTCGCCTTCATCTAATTTTTTAAGCAGCTCGCTGGTTTGCTCTTCATATAAAAACAACTCCAGATCAGGAAACTGCTCCCGGATCTGCGGCACGATTTTAGGTAATACATAAGGCGCCACCGTTGGAATAAGCCCCATATGTAATGGACCAGAAAGCGGTGCTTGATAGTTTTTAGCGATATCTTTCAGCCCTTTTACTTCCATCAAAATTTGTCGGGCCTTCGCTGCGATATCTTCACCCGCATGGGTAAAAATAACCTTCCGAGACGTCCGCTCAATTAAGAGCAATCCCAGTTCTTCTTCTAATTTAGATATCTGGCCACTCAACGTAGGTTGACTGACAAAACATTTTTCCGCCGCCTTACGGAAGTGCTTCACTTCCTGTAAGGCGATCAAATATTCAAGGTCTCGCAGATTCATAGCTTATCCTAACGGGTCAGGCCGAAAAAGCGCGGCTTCATCGCTGTTTGTGCCTCATTATGCAATAGATTGATAGATATAAACAATTAAAAACAATCTATCTTATGGCTTTTATCACATCCTTAAATCGGATAGGATAATGTTATGTTATAACGTTCTGATAAGGAAAATTAATGTTTATTCGTCCCCTATGGATCATCCTCACCGTCACCCTGACCTTACTATTCAGCCCGTGGTCGGTTGCGAAAACCATTCATATTGTCGCTGCCGAAAATTTTTACGCTGATATAGCTGAACAAATTGGTGGCCAACAAGTCGATGTATCCAGTATTTTGTCAAATCCAGAGCAAAATCCTCACCTTTTTGAAGTGAGCCCCAAAGTAGCCAAATCATTGGCCCAAGCGGATCTCGCCATCTACAGCGGCATTGGCTATGACGATTGGATGCCGAAACTACTGTCGAACTACACACAACTTAAAACGATCCAAGTTGCCGCCCTTGCGGCCCGCCAAAATGGGGACAATCCTCACATCTGGTACAACCCGTATACGATGCTCACTTTGGGCTATGCCCTCAAAGAGCAGCTGAGCCAACTCGCTCCAAAACATCAGCAGGAATTTGAGCACAACTGGCAACAATTCAGTCAGTCGATGCACACGTTGTTCACTCAGATCGATACTATCAGAGCCCAATATGCCGGTACCCCCGTCACTGCGACGGAACCCGTCTTTGGCTATATGTTTAATTTGCTCGGCTTTAAAGATTTAAACCAAGCCTTTCAAACGGCCGTCATGAACGATACCGATCCATCGATTAGCCAACAAAAACAGTTCGAAAACTCCTTAAGTGACCATAAGGTGGCATTTTTACTCTATAACAACCAAGTTTCAGAGCCTGCGACTGAACAGCTCAAAAAGTTAGCCCAAACCCATCACGTTGCAATTGTGGGTGCCACCGAAACCATGCCGGAGAACATTCATTATCAGCATTGGATCCATAACGAACTCAACGCCATTGCGAAGGTATTAAAATAAACCGCCATGGATACTGCCGTTGAAATAAATCGGCTCAGGGTTAACCTGGGCCGTCGAAAATTGTTTGAGAGTGAGCAAATTCAAATCCAACAAGGTGCATTTGTCGGTTTGCTGGGAAGCAATGGGGCCGGGAAAACAACGCTGCTACGCACACTCCTCGGTTTGCAAAAAGCACACTATCAAACGCTAAATGTACTGGGAACCACCTGCCATCGCGGCCATCCATTCGTCAGTTATCTGCCTCAGCTGAAAGCCCAAAGCTCCCGGCTGAGCATTGCAGCCATTGATCTGATGCATAGCTGGCGTCCACGGCGTGTTAGCCGTGACGACTGGCAACAACGGATCGACTGGGTTCTGTCGCAAGTCTCAGGTTTGGATCTTGCCAGAAGACCTTTAGATAAACTCTCTGGGGGCGAATATCAGCGATTAATGCTCGCTCAGGCACTGCTGAACTATCCTAAATTATTACTCTTAGATGAGCCTCTGGTGGGCCTTGATCCAAACCATCAATATAAATTAGTGCGGTTGATTCATGAGATAAAAACAAAACTCAATATGACCATCATCTGTTGTACTCATGAATTAAACCCGTTCATTAATCATTTTGATTCGCTTCTGCTCATCCACCAGCAAACACTCACTCATGGCTCCATTCAGGCTTTATTAACCAGTCAGATCCTAAGCGAGCTCTATCACTGCCACTTAGATATCATCGGCCATCGTCACCATCAACTATTCATTGCCCATTCGGACGCCGACCTTTATGTTTGATTATCAATTTATGCGCAATGCTTGGCTGGCAACCACATTGATCGCTATTTTAGCGGGCCCTATCGGCTATTTTTTAGTCCTTCGGGGCCAAAGCTTCGCCGGTCATGCGCTTGCCCATTTTGGTTTTACCGGTGCCAGCGCTTCTCTCTTTTTCGGGGTGACCCCATTCACCGGTGCCCTCATGGTGACCGTTCTGGGTGGTATCGGCATTGGCTGGCTCGGGAATAAACTAGAAAACAGAGATGTGATTATCGGCATGCTCCTGACTCTTTCTCTTGGACTGGGACTATTAGCGCTGCACTTCTATACCCAATTTGCCACGGCGGCCAATCAACTGTTATTTGGCAATGTGCTTGCTGTCAGCCACCAAACCGTGCTCCATCTGGCGATATTAGCCATCGTAGTCTATGCCGCATTTATCGGGCTCTATCGGCCATTACTGCTCATAACCTTGCAACCGGAAATTGCCCAGAGTCGGGGTTATCGGGTCACGCTTTACAGCATTTTATTCTTTATGTTATGCGCACTGGTGACCGTCGCCTGTAGCCAAATTGTCGGTGCATTACTGGTCTTTACCCTGATGATCGCTCCGGGAGCCGTCGCCTTGCAGCTAACCAGCCGACTTTATTTAGGACTGCTCTTGAGTGCCTTCAGTGCACTGCTATTTGGTTTAGGTGGCATTGTACTGGCTTATCTAAGCGATTGGCCCGTTAGTTTTACCATCACCGCGTTGAGCAGCTGCGGTTATGCCCTCTCTCGAGGTTATCAATACTATCGAGATCACCATTAATCGAGCGCTTTTGCCATCGCTATCACCCTCCCCGATAGGTCGATGTCATCGATTGAGCGGCTTATGACTTAAGAAGCGGTTCATTGGCTGACATCGACACTCCATTCACCTTTTTTTCCAACCTATATGCCCACCCTCATGATGAATATTTTTCATGAACAGGATTATATTACGTGAAAATATTGTTATTTATGTGTCATTTTAGTTATAAAAACACTCATCAAATAACCATAGACCCAATTAGAGTTCAAACACAGCTCACTCATTGATACATGACCGGGTGACATAGCATGGGCTATCAGCTGTTATCTCAACATAATGGATATCCAATCACCATGAATAACAACGTTACATTTAAAATTAAAAGTATTCATCTTGATGAAAACTATCACCCATCGAACAACACTCGAATCACCACCAACTTCGCCAATTTAGCGCGAGGGGAACATCGTCAGACGAACTTATGCAACGCGTTAAAAATGATCAATGATCGGTTTAATCAGTTAGCAACTTGGGATAATGCCAATGCGGATCGCTACTCGGTTGAGCTTGAGATTGTCTCTGTCGACATCGATTTGGGTAAAACGGGTGAAACCTTCCCATCGATTGAAGTGTTAAAAACGAGTATTGTGGATCATCATCGCAATCAACGCCTTGAGGGCATGGTTGGGAACAACTTCTCTTCTTATGTGCGTGACTATGATTTCAGCGTACTGCTGCCTGAGCATAATAAAAACCAACCTCAATTTAGTATTCCGGATAACTTTGGCCAACTGCACGGCCATATCTTTCAGTCTTTTGTGAATTCAAAGGCATATCAGGAAAACTTTGCCAAATCTCCCGTCATTTGCCTGAGTGTATCCGATAGCAAAATTTATCAGCGCACCACGAATCATCACCCGATTCTGGGTGCTGAATATCAACCCAATGAATCATCCTTAACAGAGCAGTATTTCAAAAAAATGGGCTTGCAAGTGCGCTATTTTATGCCTAAAAACAGCGTGGCTCCCTTTGCATTCTATTTCTTTGGGGATTTACTCAACGATTACACCAATCTTGAGCTGATCAGTACCATCAGCACCATGGAAACGTTCCAGAAAATCTATCGTCCTGAAATTTATAACGCCCACCACATCGCCGGTGAACGCTATCAACCGAATTTGCAGAACGCCGAACATTCCGTCACCGATATTGTGTATGACCGAGAAGAGCGCAGCCGCTTGGCGGTTGAGCAAGGTAAGTTTGCCCAGGCGCACTTCATTCAACCTTATCAATCGGTTCTTGAGCAGTGGTCTGCCCAAAACGCGTAAATATTTACCAGCAAATACAACGGATTATATGATGAACAAATTATTCCCAACTTCAACGGCGGGCAGCCTGCCGAAACCGACCTGGCTGGCGCAACCGGAAATGCTTTGGTCACCCTGGAAATTATCTGACCAAGAGCTGATTGATGGTAAACACGATGCACTGCGGGTTGCCCTGCAAGAGCAACAAAATGCAGATATTGATATTGTCAGCGATGGTGAACAAACCCGTCAGCACTTTGTGACCACCTTTATTGAACATCTGAACGGGGTCGACTTTGAAAACCGTCAAACCGTTAAAATTCGTGATCGTTATGAAGCCAGTGTTCCGAGTGTTATCGGCCCGGTTTCCCGGCAAAAGCCGGTGTTTGTCGATGATGCAAAATTTTTGCGCTCACAAACCAAACAGCCGATCAAATGGGCTCTGCCCGGCCCGATGACAATGGTAGATACCCTCTATGATGGTTACTACCAAAGCCGCGAAAAGCTCGCTTGGGAATTCGCTAAAATTCTCAATCAAGAAGCCAAAGAATTAGCCGCTGCTGGCGTTGATATTATTCAGTTCGATGAACCGGCTTTTAACGTATTCTTCGATGAGGTCAATGATTGGGGGATCGCCGCACTGGAAAAAGCCATCGAAGGGCTGGAATGCGAAACGGCCATTCATATCTGTTATGGATACGGTATCAAAGCCAATACCGACTGGAAGAAAACGTTAGGTTCAGAGTGGCGTCAATACGAAGAAGCGTTTCCGAAACTGCAACAATCCAATATTGATATCATCTCACTCGAATGTCACAACTCACATGTGCCGATTGAGTTACTCGAACTCATTCGGGGTAAGAAAGTCATGGTGGGCGCCATTGACGTCGCCACCGAGACCATTGAAACACCCGAAGAAGTCGCTCAAACCTTGCGTAAAGCGCTTCAATATGTAGATGCAGATAAGCTCTACCCGTGTACCAACTGTGGCATGGCACCGTTATCCCGCGACGTCGCCAGAGCCAAACTCCATGCGCTCAGTGCCGGAGTCGCGATCTTGCGAAAAGAGTTCCCGGCTTAATCATGACCTGCGAGGAGATGGAGCATTCATCTGCTCGCAGTCATATACCACGCTCGATAAATCCCCTGTTTTCGGGATCAATCTGCACTTAATCCTTTTAATCCTGCTAATAGAAACTGCTGCAAATATTGGCTTAAATGCGCAGGTGAATAGCTAAAGATACCGGACATCGGCATTTGCGGTTCGCGATTAGAAATCAACAACATCAGGCAGGGAGAAATAAATCCATAAATAGCAGGCAATAATTTAGGTGAATCCACATCCAATCCGGTTACCTGAC
This sequence comes from Celerinatantimonas marina, assembly GCF_046054165.1. Classification (NCBI taxonomy): domain Bacteria; kingdom Pseudomonadati; phylum Pseudomonadota; class Gammaproteobacteria; family Celerinatantimonadaceae; genus Celerinatantimonas; species Celerinatantimonas marina. The sequence goes on from NZ_JBFNXK010000004.1 coordinate 262,970, forward strand.
TAATGAGCTGCCGTAAGTAATCAAATTTCGGCAAGATATTCCCGGCCATTAGTTCTGGAAAACACTCCGAAGGTGCTGCGATTTCACGGGCCCAAATCCGCAGCTGCCAACTCTTGGCATCCATAATGGCTGGGATCAACTGCCGAATAAAAGCCTGCAATTTCTGTTCAGCATTAAGCTGAGTATTATGTAGCAGCGATTCCATATCATCCATTTTGATCAATGATTCATGAACCTCACTCAAAATAGCTTCATACAACCCTTTCCGACTTCCAAAATGATAATTGACCGCTGCCTGATTCACATGACTCCGATGGCAAATGGCTTTGCTGGTCGTTCCATGATAACCATGCTGAGCAAACAATTCGCCAGCGGCTTCGATGATTCGTTCTCGGGTTTTATCGCCATCACCACGGCGTTTACGCAGAGCAGCTTTCTGGCTCATCATCACTCCTTTAATAACTAACAACTGATTTTTTAATCATTACTACTTTAAATTAAAATTTGAATTTTATATAGTATCAACAATTCTAAATCCTTGCTCATCACGCTCATAGATATAGATGATCCAAATGGCAATATCTTAGATAATGCCGCATGACTCAAAATGGTCATAGCAACGATGATTAAACTTACCGTTCAGGGTCATACAACCTGAGAGCAGATGAAGAGAATAATGATGAAAATACAATCTCCGCCACCTCCACAGACAAACAGCACGATGACGGGATTGCTGGCTTTTATAACCCGGCTTCATTTTTATGTGGGGTTGTTCGTTGGCCCATTTATTTTTATGGCCGCGGTGAGCGGTACATTGTATGCGCTGACCCCCAAAATAGAACAACATCTGTATCAGCATGAGCTGACCACCCCCAATCGGGGTGTATTTCACTCTCTGGCAGAACAAATTCAGGCGGCACGAGATAGTTTGCCCCACCCTTTACAGCTCAAGGCGGTCCGCCCTTCCATTGGAGAGGGATATACCACTCGGGTGATGTTTCGAGATCCCAGCCTATATGGCTATGAGTCTCAAACCGTATTTGTCGATCCTGTGACACTGGAAGTGCGCGGCAAACTCGCCAGCTATGGAACCAGTGGGATTTTACCTTTACGGATCAAGATCGATTATCTACATCAAAATCTGTTACTGGGAAGTTGGGGACGCTATTACAGTGAACTAGCTGCGTCATGGCTCTGGATCGCGGCTGCGGGGGGCTTCGTGTTGTGGTGGAGCTCGCGGCGGCGTTATCAGCGAAGCAACCGCCGAAATGATTATATTCGGAACCGTCGCCGTCATACTCAAGCTGGGTTGGTGATTATTTTGGGGCTCTTTTTTATCTCCGCGACAGGTTTAACCTGGTCTAAATGGGCCGGGAATAATATCGCTAAATGGCGCCAATCGATTGGCTGGGTAACGCCTTCGGTTTCACGAGATATACCGAATGTTGAATCACCGGCAGCAATCCATAACAGTAAGCTGGCTCATGTTCCGGCACAACAGCAGTATGCATCTGAGCAACAGTTGGATTCACAGTTTGATGGCGTTTTACAAGTGGCGCGAAATGCCGGGATCGACGCGGCGAAGTTGGAAATTGTCCCAACCCAAACCCCGAATAAGGCATGGCTGGTTCGAGAAATAGATCGCTCATGGCCGACTCAAGTCGACAGTGTTGCTGTTGATGCTCGGCGCATGGTGGTCACTAGCCGGGCGGATTTTGCCAACTTCCCACTGATCGCCAAATTGATCCGCTGGGGAATTGATGCCCACATGGGGGTGTTGTTCGGTCTGCCCAATCAATTAGTACTGGGAGCGTTTGGCCTGACGTTATGCATGATGATTATTTGGGGTTATCGAATGTGGTGGAAGCGCCGACCTCCGGCTGGAGCTCCGGCCCGGACGCTGCTACAAACCTGGCTGGCCATGCCCCTATTTTACCGAGGCATAACCATCATCGTCGCTATACTTTTGGGAATGGGGATGCCGGTCATGGGGATCAGTTTGCTGTTTTTTATTGTGATCGACACGGTTCGCTGGTGGCGTGCCAAGCAGATGCGTCAGAGCCGAGTGGTATCACTTTAAAGGTGAGCATTGCGGCTGTGCACATGGCAATCCATGGCGTTTCGATAATACTTGTTGATAGATATCGCGGCTGTTGAGTCGTTCAATAATCCCGATAGAAACAACGCTCGAATGCAAGCGAGATCGCGTGAATACGACGTTCCAAACCATTGGTACCCTTCGGCCGGGGGCTATCGTTTGGGAATGTCGTAGCATATACCGATAAAACGGGTCTGATTCAACAAGGCCCATGTAGGAATTGTACTGAAGAATGCCATGTGGCCCGCGCATCGCGTGCGCCACATCATTAAAAGATATTTATATGAGAGGCTTACGCCAATGCGCCGAGGAATTATTACCGGGATCATTTCTATCATCATTCTAGCCGCGGCCTGGGAAGGCTATGACTTTTACCAAAGCCATCGTCCTGAAGCACCGCTCACCTTATATGGAAATATTGATATTCGGACTGTTGACCTCAGCTTTCGGGTCGGCGGACGATTACAATCGTTGCACGTTGATGAAGGTGATCATATTCAAACGGGTCAGCTTTTAGCTCAGTTAGATCCGCAGCCTTATCAGATCGCATTGGATCAGGCGAATGCTCAAGAACACGCGGCATTAGCCAATCTGGATCTGTTACAAGCCGGATATCGCCAGGAGGAAATTGCCCAATCGAAAGAGCAGGTGAAACAGTTACAATCAGCCTACCAATATGCTCAGCGCTCCTTCCAGCGTTATACTACGCTGCGGAAACAGCAAGCAATTTCCCAAGATGAGCTGGACTCAGCTAGAGATCGCAGAGATCAGGCTCAAGCCGATTTGCTTGCCGCAGAGCAACAACTCAGCCAATATCAACGCGGGAATCGTCCACAGCAGATTGAACAAGCCCAAGCCCAATATCAAGAAGCCCAAGCCGGAACCGCACAAGCACAGCTCAATCTACAAGACACTCAGTTGACAGCGCCGGGGGATGGCACCATATTGGTCCGAGCCCATGAAGTCGGGGCGATGCTAAATAGTGGAACAACCGTCTTTACCTTAGCACTGGATCATCCACTTTGGATCAAAGCTTATGTAGATGAATCCCATTTAGGTCAGGTACAACCCGGTCAAATCATCTCATTTACAACCGATAGCCACCCCAACCATACCTATCATGGTCATGTCGGATTTATTTCGGCAACGGCAGAATTTACCCCTAAAACCGTACAAACGGAGGAACTTCGAACCTCGCTAGTCTATCGGATCCGAATTATTGTAGATGATGGAGACGCTCTTTTACGACAAGGTATGCCCGTTACTGTCCATTTAAGTGACCATCAGAACGCTCATGAGTAACTCGGATCACATCACGCTTGAAGAGCTGAGTCGTTCCTTTGAGGGCATGGATCATCCGGCTATTGCCCCCCTCAGTCTAAACATCAATGCGGGGTATGTCACCGGCCTCATCGGACCGGATGGTGCCGGTAAAACCACATTACTGCGAATGATAGCCGGACTACTCAATCCTTCATCCGGTTCGTTAAATGTGGTCGGTTATGATCCTCGAGCCCAACGTAATGAGCTTCATGAACGCTTAGGGTATATGCCACAAAAATTTGGCCTCTATACCGATCTATCGGTTCAAGAAAATCTGGATTTATACGCGGATCTGCGAGGTGTTGAACCTAGCCAGTGGCCTGCTATTCGAGACAAATTACTGCAATTTACCGATCTACAACGTTTTACTCGGCGACTGGCCGGAAATCTTTCCGGTGGCATGAAGCAAAAACTGGGACTGGCCTGTACCTTGGTGGGTCAACCTCAAGTGTTACTGCTCGATGAACCCGGCGTTGGAGTCGATCCAATCTCCCGCCGCGAACTTTGGAAAATGGTTCATGAGCTGGCCAATGACGGTATGCTGATCATCTGGAGTACCTCCTATCTGGATGAGGCCGAACAATGTCAGCAAGTGATCCTAATGAATGAAGGGATCAAAATTTATCAGGGGGCGCCGTCAGGATTAACCCAGACCATTGAAGGCCGAAGTCTGCTGCTCAGCGGTGGTCCTCATCCCCGACAGAGACTCCATCAGGTGCTCCAATGCTCATGTGTGCGAGATGCAGTTCTGCAAGGCCACCAGATCCGGATCATTCTCACGCAAACCGGTCAACAATCCCAGCTTCTTGAACAGCTCAAACTTCCGGACTCAGAGCTGCAACTGGCCCAGCCCCGCTTTGAAGATGCCTTTATCGATCAACTCGGCGGGCAAAACCAGCGACACTCGGCTCTGGCGGACATTTTGCCGCAAATTCCTAACGATGAGGCCCCGGCAATTGAAGCGATTGATTTAACCCGCCGTTTTGGTGATTTCGTTGCGACCGATCACGTTAACTTTTCGGTCAAACGTGGTGAAATATTTGGGCTGCTGGGCCCTAACGGCGCCGGCAAATCAACAACTTTCCGGATGATGTGCGGTCTACTCCCCGTCTCTTCCGGGCAAGCTAACGTCTTAGGGCTCAGCCTGAAAAAAAGCCCCGGAAAAGTTCGAGCCCGACTCGGCTATATGGCTCAGAAATTCTCGCTCTACGGAAATCTAACCGTCGCTCAGAACCTGCAATTTTTCTCGGGTGCATATGGATTAAAAGGCAAATTACAGCAGCAGCGTATCGCCGAAATGATCGACACTTTTCAGTTTCACGATATTTTGCAGCAAAATCCGGACGCACTACCGTTGGGATATAAACAACGGTTGGCACTGGCCTGTGCGCTGATGCATCAGCCTGACATTCTCTTTTTAGATGAACCCACTTCCGGAGTCGATCCCCTGACGCGTCGTGAATTCTGGCTGCATATTAATGGGATGGTCGAAAAAGGCGTGACGGTAATGGTCACCACCCATTTTATGGATGAAGCAGAATACTGCGATCGCATCGGACTGGTTTATCGCGGGCAACTCATCGCGCTGGATCACCCCGATGCCTTAAAAGCCAAAGTATCCCAAGATGCGATGAACTTAAGTATGGAAGAAGCATTTATCCGTTTAATCGAAATGCAACAGGAGTCATCATGAGTCATGCCGCACTCGTTTCACCGAGACGCTTGCTTGCCATGTGCAAAAAAGAAACACTCCAGATTTTAAGGGATCCGAGTAATGCACTGATTGCCATAGTGATCCCGCTGTTGTTACTCTTTATCTTTGGTTACGGCATTAATCTGGATTCCGGGCGGATCCATATCGGCGTGGTGCTAAATCGGCAGGATCCGGCGGCTCAGAACTTTTTACAAACGTTGAAAAATACGCCTTATCTGGACGTTCAGCAGTCGGATCATCGCCAACCGTTTATTGAACAAATGCAGCAAGGACGTTTACGCGCGATTGTCATCCTGCAAAATGATTTCGATGCTCAAGTCCAGAAAGGCCAAACGCCTCCCATTCAACTTATCACCGACGGCAGTGAGCCCAATACGGCCCGCTTTGCTCAGCAGTATATCGAAGGCGCCTGGCAAATCTGGCTCACGCAACAAGCCACAGCTCGCGGGCAATCGATCCAACAACTCATTGATACCGAGCAACGCGTCTGGTTTAACCCGGCGGCGATTAGCCGACATTTTATTATTCCCGGAGCCATTAGCATTATTATGACGGTTATCGGCACCATTCTGACCTCATTGGTGATTGCCCGAGAATGGGAAAACGGCACCATGGAAGCACTGCTCTCAACTCGGCTGACGCGTTGCGAATTACTGTTGTCGAAACTACTCCCCTACTATTTGATGGGGCTGCTCGGGATGGGGATCTGTGTGGTTGTGGCCAAAGGGTTACTGGATGTCCCCCTTCGGGGATCGATACTGGTACTGCTGCTGACCACCCTGCTGTTTTTAACCTGCAGCATGGGCATAGGCCTGTTAATTTCAACCTTAACCAAAAACCAATTTAATGCCGCAATGATCGCGCTCAATGCCGCTTTCTTACCGGCGGTGATGCTATCCGGATTTGTCTTCGAAATTGATAGCATGCCTTATCTAGTACAGCTGGCCAGCTATATTGTCCCGGCTCGCTATTTTGTCAGTATTCTTAAAACCCTCTTTTTAGCCGGTAATATTGAGATTGTGATCTGGGTGAATAGCCTGTACCTGCTGGCTGCCGCAATCATCTTCCTCGGACTGACTTTTTTCAAAACCTCCACTCGGCTGGAGCTACGCTGATGTTTTATCGATTACTCACGCTCATTCGTAAAGAATTACAGTCGTTATTACGCGAACGCCAAACCCGCAATATTCTCATTTTACCGGTGATTTTACAGGTGTTAGTCTTTCCATTTGCCGCGACACTGGATGTCACCGATGTTCAGGTGGCCATTTTCAACCAAGATAGCGGACAAGCATCCAACTTACTCATCCAACGAATTGCACATGCCAATACTGTGAAACAAGTCATTCCGGTTTACAGTGAGCAGCAACTGCAGCAACTTTTCAACCAACAACACGTGTTAGTCGCGGTTCGTATTCCGGATCAGTTCTCTGCCAATATTGCCGCGCGTCGTCCCACAACCGTACAGCTACTTTTGGATGGTCGTAACTCCAATAGTTCACAAATTGCGGCAAGCTATCTGCAACAACTCATCGAACAATTCAGCGCGTCCATTACCGGCACGAGTGCCGCAGATTCATTAGTACTACGCAACTGGTACAATCCAAACCTCAATTATAAATGGTTTATTGTCCCCTCGCTTATCGCCTTGATTACCACCATTGGGATCATGATTGTCACATCCCTATCAGTCGCCCGGGAACGGGAACAAGGCACGCTCGAACAATTACTGGTTTCGCCTCTGAGCACAGCTGAAATCTTTTTAGGTAAAGCAATTCCGGCCATTATCGTTGCCCTTATTCAGGCTTCCATCGTTTTTGCTGCAGCCGTATTTCTCTACCGGATCCCATTTGCCGGCTCGTTGCTGGTGTTTTATGGGGCTATGATCCTGTACGGGATGTCCTTAATCGGCATCGGCCTGCTTATCTCAGCGTTTTGCTATACTCAGCAACAAGCGTTTATCGGCGTATTTGTCTTTATGATGCCCGCCATTCTGCTTTCAGGATATGTCGCTCCGGTCGAAAACATGCCGATTTGGCTACAACGTCTGGTGTGGATTAATCCTGTTTTACATTTCACTGAGATTACCGAACAGGTCTATTTAAAAGGAGGGGGATTAGCGGTCATCGGTGATCACCTCATCGCGCTGGTCCTGATTACCATCGTCGCCACTGCGATCGCCTATACCATCTTTAAGCGTAAAGTGGCGTGATTTAAACGGCCTACCCACAGACGGTTTGATTCATCCTTTTTTTGCGGTTTTATCGCATTCCCGGATCAAATCACGGATTATTCTCGAATATGACATCATTTTGTTATAATAGTTAAAGAGGCTAAGACAAGTTCAAGCCTTATAAACACGCTGGATACTACCCAGACCAAGCTGTTTTGCCGGAAAAAGAGCAAGTTATTGACCGACTTGCCTGTGAAGAGATAAAAAATTTACAAGTTTATTGCTTTTACGAAAAAAACGGCGAGAAATACAGCAAAAAAACAGGTAGAATACCGCGAAATTTGTGTCTCCAACTGAGTATTGATATGAAAGACCTTTCAAAATACAGAAACATTGGTATTTTTGCCCATGTTGATGCGGGTAAAACGACCACAACTGAACGTATCCTGAAACTGACTGGGAAAATCCATAAAACCGGTGAAGTACATGACGGTGCGGCAACTACAGACTTTATGGAACAGGAAGCAGAACGTGGGATTACTATTCAGTCTGCTGCGACCACCTGTTTCTGGAAAGATCACCGCCTGAACATCATTGATACTCCCGGACACGTTGACTTCACTGTTGAAGTATATCGTTCACTGAAAGTCCTCGATGGTGGTATCGGTGTATTCTGCGGTAGCGGTGGTGTAGAACCTCAATCCGAAACAAACTGGCGTTATGCGAACGAATCCGAAGTTGCTCGTGTGATCTTCGTGAACAAACTGGACCGTATGGGTGCAGACTTCTATCGCGTTGTTAAACAGATCAAAAACGTTCTGAAAGCAAATCCATTGGTGATGACACTGCCAATTGGCCGTGAAGAAGATTTCGTCGGTGTAGTCGATGTATTGACTCAAAAAGCTTACATCTGGGACGAATCAGGACAACCAGAAAACTACGATATCGTTGATATTCCAGCAGATATGGTCGATGACGCACAGGCTTACCGTGAAGAGCTGATCGAAACCGCTCTGGAAGTCGATGAAGATCTGATGATGGCTTATCTGGAAGATGGTATCGAACCAGAATTGTCTGAAATCAAACGTTGTATCCGTGAAGGAACGCGTACGTTGCAGTTCTTCCCAACTTACTGCGGTAGTGCATTCAAAAACAAAGGGGTTCAGCTGGTATTGGATGGGGTTGTTGATTATCTACCTGCACCAACTGAAGTTGAGCCACAAGATTTGACTGACGAAGAAACCGGTGAACCAACAGGGGAAAAAGCAATTGTTTCTGCTGAAGAACCCCTGCGTGCGTTGGCATTCAAAATCATGGATGACCGTTTCGGCGCATTGACCTTTATCCGCATCTATTCAGGTGTGATGAAAAAAGGTGATACCATCCTGAACGCAGCGACTGGTAAAACTGAACGTATCGGCCGTATGGTTGAAATGAACGCGAATGACCGTACCGAACTGACAGATGCTCAAGCCGGTGACATCATTGCCGTTGTGGGTATGAAAAACGTTCAAACTGGTCACACCCTGTGTGATCCGAAACACCCATGTACTCTGGAACCGATGATTTTCCCAGAACCAGTGATTTCGATTGCTGTTGCCCCTAAAGATAAAGGCTCTGTTGAAAAAATGGGGATTGCTATCGGTAAAATGGTGGCTGAAGATCCATCATTCCAGGTTGAAACAGATGAAGATTCCGGTGAAACCATTCTTAAAGGGATGGGTGAACTGCATCTTGACATTAAAGTCGACATTCTGAAACGGACTTATGGTGTTGAGCTGATCGTGGGTCAACCCCAAGTAGCTTACCGTGAAACCATCACCAAAGAAGTTGAAGATAGCTACACTCACAAAAAACAATCCGGTGGTTCAGGTCAGTTCGGTAAAATTGACTACCGTATCCGCCCTGGAGAAGTGGGCTCAGGCTTCAAATTTAAGTCAACTGTAGTCGGTGGTAACGTTCCTAAAGAGTTCTTCCCTGCCATTGAAAAAGGCTTCGCGGGCATGATGCAGCAAGGTACGCTTGCAGGTTTCCCGGTTCTGGACGTTGAAGTTGAACTGTTCGACGGTGGTTATCATGCGGTGGACTCATCTGCAGTTGCGTTCGAAATCGCAGCTCGTGGTGCGTTCCGTCAGTCGATGCCTAAAGCAGGTCCTCAGCTGATTGAACCTATCATGAAAGTGGATGTGTTCACTCCAGAAGACAACGTCGGTGATGTCATCGGTGACTTGAACCGTCGCCGTGGCATGATTAAAGATCAGGAACCAGGTGCAACCGGTGTTCGCATTAAAGCAGATGTTCCACTTTCTGAAATGTTCGGTTACATCGGTCACTTACGGACCATCACTTCTGGTCGTGGTCAGTTCTCTATGGAATTCTCTCACTACCTGCCTTGCCCTGCGCAAGTTGCGGAAAAAGTGATTGAAGAAACCAAAGCTCGTAAAGCGGCTGCTAAATAAGTCCTCCTCTACGAATGAATAAAAAAACCGCTTTATTGCGGTTTTTTTATATCCACGAATCACGCTTCTGGTCGCTTTTCAAAAACGTTTTACCTCATGATCAGCACGAAATCTAACCAATAGCGCTCATACCGCACGATCACGTTTTGATTCATAGAGCTCCAGAGGTAATCCATCCGGATCTTTAAAAAATGTAAATCGTCGCCCGGTAAATTCATCGACACGAATAGGTTCAACCGCGATCTGATAGCGTTCCAGATGAGTCATGACCACTTCTAATGACTCGACACCAAAAGCTAAATGACGTAACCCACAAGCTTCTGGACCACTCACTCTTGTGGGCGGGTTTGGAAATGAAAATAACTCGATCTGAGACCCATCAGGTAATGCTAAATCCAATTTATAAGAATCACGCTCGATACGATAATTTTCAGCAATAATTTTTAAACCTAGTATCTGGGTATAAAAATATTTAGATCGCTGATAGTCTGAACAAATCAAAGCAACATGATGGATCCCCAGTAGCATTCTATTCTCCATACTTTCTTTATTTTTCAGATGAAAAAACTATAATAATCTCTCACCTATTCAGTCCACAAATTCGGATGTGGATTTGCTCACCGGGATAGCTAGCAGGCTCATTGAGAGTCGATCAGCATAGCACTGAATTTTAAGGCCTGTCATCCCGGAATATTTCTGAGTCCAACATCAATCAGCATTTTCCGCTGGCAGAGTATTCACTACTTTAGTATTTTGATATCCGTGGGTATTTGTTCATGATTGTTAGTCTAGCCCTGCAGGCTTGTCCTCCCCGCAGTAAACATCGCTTAAAACGTTCTACCAAATTCATCGTCAAAGCTATTATTTTTCATCGATATTTTAAGCAGATGGTTCAGTATTTTGCATATGGTGAACGCAGTTTACTCCTGCGCAAGCAATCCCGTTATCTGATGAAATGCATGGTTCCTTATTTACACATAGGTCTCAGTAAACAAGCAATAATTGATCTTCTCAAAAATCATTATAATTGGCTTGAAACCACTTTTTCACCCGAAATTTGCCATCAAATCTATACCGGCGACGTGAAACTGTTTGAATTTACGCTGAATGAACAACCGTTCTATCTCAGCTTAAGTTACGAAGGAAAAGTCAGAAAAGAAGGTGAACTTGCACTTTGTATTAAAAATACTCTAGGTGAAAAATATTATACAGCAGCCGTCACATACCAGAATAAAAGCCTATATATCGGCTGTATTCAGGGAAGTCGTCACGATGATGGCTTTAGTTCAGAGTTTACCAAGGCATTTTTTGGTATCCGACCGAAGGCATTTATGGTCACTGTCATCCAACAATTGGCTCAGGCGCTATCAATTGAACATATTTATGCCGTCAAGAATGACACTCATATATACAATGCTAAACGCTATCATGGAAAAGCAGCCCGATTTAATCTGAATTACGATCAACTCTGGGAGGAATTAAATGGTCATATCCATGACCAATGGCTCTATGAACTACCCGTCATAACCGTGGAACGAGATCTAAGTGAGATCAAGCGTTCACGTCGGAAAACCTATCGACAACGCTATGAATGGTTACATGATTTTTATCACCAGCTCATCGTACAGCTCGACATGATGCGAGTCATGCCACGACCCCATCAAGATTTAAATCATCGCCAACCATCGTAGATCAAACAACCATCACAACCTAGGGTGGTGGTTTAAGGATGACAACAAAAAGGCTGCCTAAGGCAGCCTTTTTAGCGTAATCGTCTCTCTATTCTCGATTATTCAAGAATTTTTGAAACCACGCCTGCACCTACTGTACGTCCGCCTTCACGAATCGCAAAACGCAGACCTTCGTCCATCGCGATTGGGCAAATCAGGTCAACTTCAAATTTCACGTTGTCACCTGGCATGACCATTTCTACGCCTTCTGGCAGCTGTACCGCACCTGTTACGTCTGTTGTACGGAAGTAGAACTGCGGACGGTAACCTTTGAAGAATGGGGTATGACGTCCACCTTCTTCTTTGCTCAGTACGTAAACTTCAGCTTCGAATTTAGTATGTGGAGTAATTGTCCCTGGTTTTGCCAGTACTTGACCACGTTCCACTTCATCTCGTTTTGTACCACGCAGCAGTGCACCAATGTTTTCACCTGCACGGCCTTCGTCCAGCAGTTTGCGGAACATTTCTACGCCTGTACACGTGGTTTTGATGGTGTCGTGAATACCCACGATTTCAACTTCTTCACCCACTTTCACAATACCGCGTTCTACACGACC